>JAPDJZ010000102.1 GCA_029258815.1 archaeon | reverse complement strand
TACTTCTTCTTGAACTCCTCCTGGTATTCTGGGTTCGTCATAACATCCTTCCTGTAGTAGAGTAGGTGGCAGTCTCCGTCGTAGGGTAGGGAGTGCAGCTTTCCTCCCCACTCGGCGACCTTCCTGCATGCGGGTAGGATGTCCGCCTTTAACGGGTATCCATACTTCTCCATGTACGGCTCGAGGTTCTCAAGCCATCCTCCTCCAGCGAAGTCTCCAATCCATCCGCCTGGATAGACTATTACGTCGTAAGCTCCGGTCTTCGTAACGAAGTCCGTCATCACCTTCTCGTAGAGCGCTCCGTAGGGGACCGCCACCAGCTCGATCGATCCCCCGCTGAGATCCTCCCACTCCTTCTTATGGGCCTTCTTTATCGGGCATAGAAGCCAATCGATGCTGACGACGGTCAGCTTAACGCCCTCATACGGCTTCGCGGTCGGAGTTCCAACGGTTACAGTCTTAGTTACGGTCTTCTCGACAGTCTCGGTTACGGTCGTCGCAGCGCCGGGGGCCGTCTTGGTAACGGTCTCGGTCACCGTTTCAGCGCCCACGGTCTTCGTTACGGTTTTCTCGACGGTCTCGGTCTTCGCGGGAGCAGCCGCGCTCCCGGCGTAGTATCCTCCGACTCCGGCTACGACGCCCGCGATAACGACTCCTGCGGCAACCTTGCCGGCGGTCGATAAGGCGGCTCTACGGGAGAGCTTCTTCTTCAAGAGGTCTTGATCATTCTTCTTCTCGCTCATAGTTTGCACGGCTATTTGAGGTAGCGGATGCTATTTATGTTTTTTCGAGAACCTTTAAGCCCATTTCGGGAGGCTTTTTGGCAAATGAGGGGACAGGATCATTCCGGGTATCTCCTAGCTCACGATGTCGGGACCACGGGGGATAAGGCGACCCTATTCGACCTCGAAGGCGGGCTCGTCGCGAGCGTTCTGAAAGAGTATGAGACGCATCACCCTAAGCCCCTCTGGGACGAGCAGGATCCGGAGGATTGGTGGAGGGCCTTCGTCGAATCGACGAGGGAGCTTTTGAAGAGGTCTGGGGTGGATCCCGGCGAGGTCAAGGCCATAAGCTTCAGTGGCCAGATGATGGGCTGCCTTCCGGTCGATAAGAGCGGGAAGCCCCTTAGGAGGAGCATCATCTGGATGGATCAGAGGAGCGTTAAGCAGGCGGGCCTCATAAGCGAGAGGATAGGGTTTAAGGAATTCTACGAGGTCGTGGGCAATAGGATAAGCCCGACCTACACGATCTCGAAGATCCTCTGGGTCAAGGAGAACGAGCCGGAGACCTATGAGAAGGCTCACAAGTTCCTCCAAGCCAAGGACTATATCGTGTTCAGGCTTACCGGAAGCTACGCGACGGATTACTCCGACGCCTCGTTAGCCGGCTTGATGGACGTCCGCAGGAAGACTTGGGCATATGAAGTGCTGGAGGAGCTTGGAATAGACCTGGATAAGCTTCCGGAGCTTCATCCGTCTACCGCGGTCGAGGGGGAGCTCGACTCCCGGACGGCCGAGGTGCTCGGGCTGAGGGCCGGGATACCCGTCGTTCTCGGGGGAGGTGATGGGGCTTGCGCGGCCGCCGGCGCCGGGGCGGTGAAGCTGGGTCAGGCATATAACTACGTCGGCGCCTCCTCGTGGATCTCGGTGGTCTCCGATAAGCCCCTGATAGACCCCAAGATGAGGATCTTCAACTTCTATCATCTCGACCCCGGGTGGATCACCCCGACGGGAACCATGCAGACGGCCGGCGCGTCCTACAAGTGGCTTAGGGATAAAATCTGCTGGAGGGAGGTTGAGGAGGCCGAGAAGAAAGGCGTAGATCCGTACGCGATAATGGATTCGGAGGCCAGGGAAGTGGAGCCGGGCGCTGGAAAGCTGGTCTTCCTACCCTATCTCATGGGCGAGAGGGCTCCTTGGTGGAATCCCAACGCGCGGGGCGTCTTCTTCGGCCTAACTCTAGCCCACGAGCGGAGGAACATGATAAGGGCCGTTCTCGAGGGCGTCGCGTTCAACCTCCGGGTAATCTTAGACTCGCTCGAGGAGCTCGGCGTGGAGATCGAGAGCATTAGGCTTATCGGCGGGGGGGCCAAGGGCAGGCTCTGGAGGCGGATAATGACGGACATCTACGGTAAGCGCGTGCTGATCCCGAGATACCTCATGGAGGCGACCTCGCTCGGAGCCGCGATAGCCGCCGGCGTGGGGGCGAGGCTATACAAGGACTTCTCGGTCGCCATGAAGCTGAACGCGGTGGTCGACGAGCTCAACCCCGATCCAAGCGCCCACGAAAAATATGAGAAGCTCTATCGGTTCTTCAAGAAGCTCTACCTAACCCTGGAGCCCCTCTTCAACGAGCTCGCCGAGACGAGCATCTAGCCGAGCCCCCCTCCCCCAATCTTCTCCGCGCAAAGGCTAATTACCCGCTCTGCGCTCCAAATTGCCGCATGAGCCTCCCCGACCTCCCCCGAGAGGCTAGAGAAAGGTTTCTCGAGAAGGTTTCGAGAAGGGCTTCATACTACGAGCAGGAGTATCACGGCTGCTGCGAGGCAACCCTACTAGCCCTCCTAGAATCCTTCAACATACCGCTAACCCATCTCAGAGCCGCGACGGGCTTCGCCGCCGGGATAGGGCTCCGGGGGCTCACCTGCGGAGCTTTATGCGGCGGGGTTATGGCTATAGGCTTGATATTCGGCAGGAGCTATGAGGACTACGTCTCCCACGATCCGGCTGGGAAGCGGTATGTAGCGCTCAGGCTCGCGAAGACCCTCGTCGACAGGTTTAGGGAGCAGTTCGGCGGAACGACTTGCAAGGAAGTTCAGACGAGGGTTCTGGGGAGATGGTATGATCTATGGGATCGGGATCAGCATAGGATGTTTAATGAGGTGGGCGGGCACGATTCTAGGGGATGTCCCTCGGTATGCGGGAGAGCCGCCAGGCTTGCGGCGGAGATAATATTGGATGAGCTTTCACGTGGAAAAGCCTAGAATCCTCCCTCCTCCGCGCAGCTCTCCATGGCCTCGAGGAACCTTCTAGCGGCTTGGCTCGGATCTGCCGCCTCCGTAATGGATCTGCCAACTATCACCACCTTCACGCCCGCTTTTAGAAGGCTTGAGACTTCTTCGACCCTTATCCCTCCGGCGGCCGCTACGGGAACTTCCGAGGCGATCCGAGATAGCTTTCTTATCAGATCTAGATCGCTTACGGCTCTGATTCCTCTCGCCTGCTTGTCGTATCCTACGTGATGGACTAGCATGTCTATTCCGAGGTCGATGGCCCTCTCCGCCGCCTCCATCGGGTTGTAGGCGTCGCCGAGGTCTATCGCAGCCCTAACGCCGCTCCCATGGCAGGCTTCGACCACCTCGCTTATGGTTTCGCTCCCGGCCGAGCCCGCTACGGTTACTAGGCTCGCCCCCGCCTCTATAGCTATACTCGACTCCAGCCTCCCGGCATCAATTATCTTGATATCCGCTACTATGAACGCTTCGGGGAAGAGCCTCCTCAACCTCCTCACCGGATTCATTCCCTCGCTCATCACCAGGGGGGTGCCGACCTCGAGCCATACGCGTTCTAGCCCCGCGACCTCCTCAGCTATCCTCAAGGCCTTCTCCATCGACGGCGTATCCAAGGCGATCTGGAGTATCGGCCACTCGCCCCAGCTCATAGGCCGCCCCCTCAACCCTATTGGGCTTCCTCCAGATCCTCCACCCCGTTCTCGGTTATCCTGAAGAGCGCCTCCCCCTCGGGCAGGTACGGGCTCGCCACAAGCCGGGCGATCCTAACGTTCTTCCCCGGAGCCTTCCTCAGGTATATCCTCGTGTGGCTCGTATGGCCTACTATGTGGCCTCCGACGGGGAGAACAGCCATAGCGCTGAAGAATTCGTCCGGCCTCGCCATGACCTGATTGGTTACCACGGCGGCGGCGTTGAAGGCCCTCGCAAGCCTCAGAAGCCTATGCATGTGCTTGTTCAGCTTCTGCTGCCTCTCGGGCAGATTCTGCCTGCCGACGTATTCGCTCCTAAAATGGGACGTGAGGGAGTCGATGATGATCAGCCTCACGTTGTTCTCCTTGATCACCTTATCGGCCTTCTCCAGAAGCAGGACCTGGTGGTCGCTATTATACGCTTCGGCGTAGATTATTCGCCTGCAGGCTTCATCGGGGTCGAGGCCGACGTGCTTCGCCATCTGAACGATGCGCTCGATCCTGAACGTGTTCTCCGTATCTATGTACAGGGCCGCGCCGTTTAGCCCGCCCTTCTCGGGTGGAAGCTGAACGTTCACCGCTAGCTGATGACAGATCTGGGATTTTCCGCTCCCGAATTCTCCGAAGAACTCTGTTATGGACTGGGTCTCGACTCCTCCCCCTATCAGGTTGTCGAGCGCCTTGCTCCCCGTCGTTATCCTCCCGACGCCCCTCTTCAGATCGGCGAGCTGCTTCGCCGTAACCCAGCTAACCTCGATCGCCTCCCTAGCCGCCGAAATTATATCGGCCGCCCTCTTCTCGCCTATCCCCGCCGCCGCTAGCTCGGCGACCGTAGCCGTCGCGAGGGACTCTATCGTCGAGAACCCTATCTCCCTAAGCTTCTGGGCAGTAGCCGCTCCAACCGAGGGGAGGTCCTCGATCCGCAGGTAAACTTTCTTCTCCCGCGGCGCGGCGCCCCCCCTGCTACTCCGCCTAGGCATTTTCTCCAAGAATAGGTACGTTTCTCCGAGTATTTAATTATAGGAGGGGTGGGGGCGCTGGGGGCGGGGAGCGCTTCTAGGCTTCGCCGCCTCTTAGACGTATTCTCCGGCGTTTATGCTTATCACTTGGCCGGTGATGTAGGTCGTCTCCGCTAGGAAGGCGATCAGCTCGGCGACCTCCTCGGGCTCGGCCATCCTTCCGAGGGGGATGTTCGCGACTCTCTCCCTTAGCAGGCCGGGCGGCATAGATAGGGTCATCCTAGTCCTCACGGCTCCGGGCGCTATCGCGTTGCAGAGGATGTTGTATTTCGCGTACTCCCTCGCCACAACCTTGGTGAAGGATATTATCCCGCCCTTTGCGGCAGCGTAGTTCGCCTGCCCGATCGCCCCGTTTAAAGCGCTCATGGAGCTTACGTTGATTATCCTGCCGCCGCCCTGCCTTATCATGTGCGGTAGAACGGCCCTCGTGCAGTTGAAGACCCCGGTTAAGTCCACGTCTATGACCTTCTGCCACTGCTCCGGCGTCATGTTCACGAGAAGCCTATCTATGTTTATGCCCGCGTTGTTCACTAGGACGTCTACCCTGCCGAGCTCCTCGATCACCCTATTGACCATGTCCTGAACCTCCTCGAACTTCGATACATCCGCCTTGACGAAGATAGCTTTCCTCCCCATAGACTCTATCTGCTTAATCGCTTCTTTACCCTCATCCGTAAGCTCGAGATCGTTCAACGCTATATCGTAGCCGATCGAAGCGAGCTTTAGGACCGTAGCCCTTCCGATCCCCCTCGAAGCGCCCGTTACGAGGGCCACCTTCCTAGCGGGCTTCTCCTCGACCTTCGGCACGAAGAAGTCTATCTCGCCGAACGGCGTCCACCTCCTAACCACCTCACCCTCCAACCCGGCCCTCAGATGCGGAGCATACTTCTGCTCGATCCTAACCGGGATCTTCTCGCCCCTCTCATCCTCGACCACGCCGACCGCGTAGACGTTTCTAATCGGGTAGGGCGGAACGTACACGACCGTATAGGTTACGAGCTTGGCCTTCGCCATGACCTCACCTCCTCAAAACTGTTACGAGAGAAACGGAGCCGGTTCCCCCATGATTCTCGACGACGCCGACCTCCACGTCCGGAACCTGCCTCTCGCCGGCCTCTCCACGCAGCTGAAGATAAATTTCGACCATCATCCCGATACCCGTCGCGCCAACCGGATGGCCCTTAGCCTTCAAGCCCCCGCTAACGTTAACCGGAATAGCTCCATCGAACATGACGACGCCCTCCCTGACGAGCTTATACCCTTCACCCCTCCCCGCGATCCCCAAAGCCTCATAGCACATGGGCTCAACCGGCGTGAAGGCATCATGAACCTCGGCTACCCTAATATCCTTCGGAGTTATCCCGGCCTCCTTGTACGCCTCATCCGCGGCGAGCTTGGAGGCTAGGAGGAATGCGGGATCGCTCCTCCTAAAGCTACTGAAAGCGTCGTGAGCCATCCCCATCCCGGCGATGTAGACCGGGGTATCCGTATACTTCTTGGGATCCCCGCTAACGATGACGGCGGCGGCGCCATCCGAGATCGGGCAGCAGTGGAAGAGCCTAATCGGAGGGGCTATGAGCCTAGAGTTCAAAACGTCTTCGACGGTTATCTTTTTGTGGAAATGAGCCCAGGGATTTCTCATGGCGTTCTCGTGATTCTTCACGGAGACTAGGGCGAAGTCCTCTTCGGTGGCCCCATACTTGCTCATGTATTGCTGGATCATTATGGAGTAGGAGGCCGGCTGGGTTATTCCAACCCTTCTCTCCTCGGGGGACGAGCCTCTCATGAGAACCCCGGTCGCGACGAGGGTCGAGACGGCGCTCATCTTCTCAAAGCCGACGACCAGAACGTTTCTAGCAAGCCCCGAGCGTATTAGGTTCCTCGCCAGATAAACCGCCATGCTACCGCTGCAGCAGGCCGCCTCGACCCTGAAGGCTTTAGCCCCGGGATTTCCGAGAGCCTCCCAGGCAACGGTCCCGGTTTGATGCTGCTCGGAAAACTGGTTATCAACGCAGCTAGTGATCACCCAGTCGACCTCTTCGGCGTCCATGCCCTTGTCAACGTTCTCCAAAGCCCCCCTAACCATCTTCCCGATCAAGTCCTCGGTGCTCTCGCTCAGCACACCGTATTTCTCGTGCGCATAAGCTACGAGAGCAACCTCCTTATTCACGGCAACAAGTCAACGCGCCCCTATATAAAAACACTACCGGAAGTCGGGCAGCCGAAGTAACGAATCTTCAAGGAAATTCAATTCCAACGCATTCTCGTTAACGGATGACGAAAATTATGCCCTGCCCATCAATTGGGCAAACCATTCCAAAGAAAGAAATATATCCCGGAGATTCCCATATCTAGCCCGAGGATAAGGTGGGGAAATCTATGCCTGAGGAGAATAAGCCTCTAAAGAAGAAGGTTTCGCGAAGAGAAGCGCTATCAACCGCTGCTAAGGTCGGCGTGGGGGTCGTCGTAGCCGGCGTCGTAGCCGGAGTCGGAGGATACTACGCCGGCAGCGCGGCCGCGCCCCCGAAGACCGTTACCGAGACTGTTGAGAGGACAGTAACGAAGACCGTAACGGTTACAGCCGCTACGACGGCTCCGCCCACGACCGTTACCGCTCCTGCCAAGCCTCCATACGAGGGTGTTAAGCTTACGATCTGCGGAGACGCCGGCCACAACCAGAAGCCCTTCTACTGGGAGAAGGATCACATCGCCGAGGTTCTGGGAGTCGACCTCGAGATAGTTGGAGTTCCATTCGGAGAGCTCGTCGAGAAGATCATGACGGACTTCGCCACCGGAGCGGGAGCATACGACATAGTCGTCTTCCCGCCCTTCGCCGGCGGAGACTTCTACGGCGGAGAATACCTAGTAAACATCGACCCGTACATCGAGAGAGCTAAGACCGACCCGGAGCACTGGGACGTAAAGTGGGATGACATACTCCCGACCTTCAGGGAGCTGTACTGCAGCTACGGCGGCAAGAGGTATGCCGTCACCTGGGATGGAGACTACTATCAGTGCTACTTCAGGAAGGATCTGCTGCTGGACCCCAAGCTGAACGAGGCGTTCAAGAACAAGTATGGATACAAGATATCCGACGTTCTAACGAGCGGCGGAGAGTCGAAGATGAGATATGATAAGGAGTGGCTCGAGATATCCGAGTTCTTCACTAAAGCATATAACCCGGACTCGCCGATAAAGTACGGAACTTCCGAGCTGGCTGGAAGGGGCAACAACCAGTGGCACTGGAACAGCAGATTCGGATCGGCTGGAGGGATATACTTCGACGACGACATGCATCCGCTGATAAACAAGGAGCCCGGAGTCAGAGCGCTTGAGAACTTCTGCGACGTGATGAAGTATTGTCCGCCCGGAATCCTGAACTTCGGATACGAGGAGCATAAGGACGCGTTCCTGCTGGGAGACGCGGCGATAATAGTCCAGTGGCCATGCGTCGGGAAGAAGGGTCAGGACCCGAACCAGTCCAAGATAGTCGATAAGCTAGGCTACACTCTAGTCCCCGGATTCGAAGTCGAGGGAACCCTGAACCAGAGAGGAAACCTGGCCTTCGGAAGAGTTCTAGCAGTCTCCAAGTTCTGCGATAATCCTGAGGCAGCTTACAGGGTAATCCAGTATCTAAGCGGGCCTGCTAGCTGGTGGGCCACGAAGTGGATCTCCGATCCGAGAACGGGCCTAGACCCGTTCAGATACTACCACTTCGAGCACCCCGAGCTCTGGAAGAAGAGGTGGGAGAGCGATCCGGAGACCGCTGGAATCAGCTGGGATGCTCTACCAGAATACCTAGAGTCCTCTAAGATCAACATCGAGCATGGATTCCCGGAGCCCACGATACCCGGGACGCCCGAGCTCTACGACGCTTTGACCATTAGAATTTCAGCCGCTTTAGCCGGCGAGATGGATCCGAAGAAGGCTCTCGACGAGGCCGCCTCCGAGTGGGAGAAGATTATCGACAGGCTGGGTAGAGATTATCTGAAGAAGGCTTGGGCCTCCCTGAAAGTTGGCTGGAAGAAGGTAGGATTGATAGAGTAGGGATTCCTCCTAGATCGAGGTGTGGACCGGATTGCGCCGCGCCAACCCATCCATTTTTTTCTTACTTCCCGCGGTTGCCGCGATAATCCTCCTCACGATAGTCCCCCTAGTTTACTCGCTTTATCTCAGCTTAACGAGCTACGAGCTCGGGAGAGCCTACCTCGGGATGAAGTTCATCGGCCTCGACAACTACATTACGGCGGTTAAAGACGTAAGGTTCTTGATGTCTATTCTGAGAACTCTGATCTTCGTGGCCATAACGGTTACTGTGGAGTTCGGCTTGGGGCTCGCCCTCGCCCTCCTATTCAATAGGGAATTCAAGGGAAGGGGGCTCGTGCTCACGGTAATGATGGTGCCCTTCATGATAGCGCCGATAGCCGTGGGGTTCCTCTGGTGGATGATCTACGACGTGAACTACGGGCCCCTCAACCACCTGGTGGTCGACATATTTCACCTAAGCCCGAACCCGGTTGCTTGGACGGCTGACCCCCGCATATCCCTCTACTCGATAATATTGACGGATATATGGCAGTATACGCCGTTCATGATGCTGATTCTCCTAGCCGGCTTGCGGAGCATACCCCCCGAACCCTATGAAGCCGCCTTAATAGATGGAGCCTCGGGGCTCGCTATCTTCAGGCACATAACCCTGCCGCTGCTTAAGCCGGCCATCTTGGTAGCCATCCTGATAAGGACCATAGACGCCTTCAAGGTATACGACTTAGTCTACCTGCTGACCTTCGGAGGGCCGGGAACCGCCTCGGAGGTCGCAAGCTTCTACATCTACCTAACCGGTTTCAGGCACTTCAGGATAGGCTACGCCGCCGCGCAATCCTATATACTCCTGATAATAATCTCGATCCTAGTTACGATCTTGATTCGGATTATTAGGAGGGGTGCGCGATGAAGAGCTCAACGGTAGTAAACGTGGTAACCTACATCGTCGCCGCGATAGCTGTTATAGTCTTCGCCTTCCCGTTCTACTGGCTGATAACGACGTCCATCAAATTCGACATAGACATATACCATTACCCGCCGGTTTACGTACCGTTTAAGTTCACGCTCCACAATTACTGGACTGGCCTATTCGATCTATGGGGTTTGCAGGGAATTAGAGACAGCTTCATAATCTCAGCCATGAACACTCTGCTGGTCTTAGCCCTGTCGATCCCAGCCGCCTACGCTCTCGCACTGATGCCCGTGAGGGGAAAGAGCTTCCTGTTGAGCTGGATACTATCCCAGAGGATGCTTCCCCCGATAGCCGTCGCGATACCGTTCTTCCTAGTCTGGAAGTGGCTTGGATGGCTTGACACATACCAGGCCCTCGTCTTCACCTACACCATCTTCAATCTCCCATTCGCGATATGGCTTCTAGCGGGCTACATAGAGGAGCTGCCTCGCGAGATCTACGAAGCCGCCCTCGTCGATGGGGCCAGCCACCTAGGCGTCTTGAGGAGCGTTCTCTTGCCCCTCATAAAGCCCTCGATAGCCGTAACCTCCCTCTTCACCTTCATCTTCTCGTGGAACGAGTTCCTCTTCGCCGTAATCTTCACGAGGGAAAAGATAAGGCCGTTCACGGTGGTGATCCCGAGCCTAATCGGAGGCCACGTAATCCTCTGGGGAGCCATCTGCGCCGTAACCCTCGTAGGCCTAATCCCGGAGATAGTGATGGTCCTCCTGCTTCAGAAGCACATAGTAAGAGGGCTAACCCTAGGGGCGATTAAAGGTTAATACGCCCTACCTAACCTAATTTTACTCAGTTTTTGTAAGGGGTGTACGGGCGTGAAGGTTGTTTCGGCAGAGGAAGCTGTAAGTTTCATAAAGGACGGGGCTACGGTCGCGACGGGCGGGTTCACGACGACTAAGGTGCCCTATGAGCTTCTCCACGCTCTAAGAGATAGGTTTCTGAAGACGGGGCGTCCTCGCGATCTAACGGTGGTCGCGGTTGCCGGCCAATCCGGCGGAAAGGACGTGGGGCTAGACGTTCTCGGCGTGGAGGGCTTGATGAAAAAACACATCTTCAGCCACTGCGGCAAGGCTCCCAGCATAAGCGACCTCATAATGGGTAACAAGATAATAGCCTACTGCCTTCCGCAGGGGGTTCTCTCCCAGCTCATGAGGAACATAGCCGCGAAGAAGCCTTGCCTGATAACTCACGTCGGGCTTATGACCTTCGTCGACCCCAGGCTCGAGGCCGGGAAAGTGAACGAGCTCACCAAGAGGGAGCCCGATGTAGTCCACCTGGTAGAGATAGATGGGAGGGAGTATCTGCGCTACGACACCTTTCCGATAGATGTCGCCCTCATACGCGGGACGACGGCCGATGAGAAAGGCAATATATCGATGGAGAAGGAGGGGGTTACCCTAGAGGATCTCTCGATAGCTCAGGCCGCGAGGAACAGCGGCGGGGTGGTGATAGTTCAGGTTGAGAGGCTTGTTAGAGCCGGGTCGATACCGCCGAGGCTCGTCTCGATACCGCATATACTCGTGGATCACGTCGTCGTCGCCTCCAAGCCCGAATATCAGTGGCAGACGTGCAGGATACCCTATGACCCCGCGATCTCAGGGGAGTTCAAGTCTCCCCTCTCGGTGATGGAGG
>JAPDJZ010000157.1 GCA_029258815.1 archaeon | reverse complement strand
CCCTACTCGGCGAAGAGGCTCAGGAACCGCTGCTGGGATACGCTGTAAAGCCCCTTATCGGTTAGCTTAGCCTCTGGGATTACGGGGAGGGCTAGGAAGAAGAGGGGCGGCGAGTAGGGATGATCTCGGAGGCCGAGCTTTCTAAGCGCCTCTCTCACCTTCTCGAAGTCTTCAGCGACCTTTTCGAGGGGCTCCTCGGACATTAACCCGGCTACGGGGAGGGCTATCGAGGCCAGTATCTCGCCCCTCCTAGCGACGGCAACGCCTCCCCTGAGCTCGACGAGCTTCTTGGCCGCTAGAAGCATGTCTCGAGGATCTATTCCGAGGACTATTAGGTTGTGGGAGTCGTGCGCCACCGTCGAGGCGACTGCGCCCTCTCTCATTCCTGAATTCTTAACTAGGGCTTTCCCGATCGAGCCCGCTCTCCCATGCCTCTCGATCACGACTAGGGTTGCTAAGCCCTTACTTCCGGGGTCTAGGTATCCGTCTCTAACCTCGACCTCCTCCATCGAGAACCTCGTTAGAATGCTTTGGGCGAAGCTTTCCCCGAGCTTAAGCCCTCCGCCCGGCGGCGGAAGCTCGATAACCCTAACCTTAACCCTCCTCTTTCCGGGTGGAGCTCTTATCCTGAAGTCTTCTAGACTGAGCTTCGGGATCTTAACCGTGTTCTTCGCGTCCTCGGGGAAGCTCTTGACCGGGATCGCTTCCACGAGCCTCCCATCCCTCGCGACCAACCTTCCATCCGCGAAAACCATCCTAACCCTAAATCTTTCAAGGTCTTCTAGGAGGATTATGTCGGCTAGCTTTCCGGGCGAAAGGAGGCCGCGATCGTATAATCTCAGGTGAATGGCGGGGTAGAGGGTCGCGGCTCTGATCGCGTCGAGGGGGTCGAGGCCGGCCTCGATGAACCTTCTAAGAACGTTGTCTAGGTGGCCGTCGCGCTTCAGGTTATCGGGGAGAACGTCGTCCGTTACGAATAGGTATCCAACCGGGTTTTTGAGGGACTTCAGCCCTCGGGCGAACTCCTCGACGTCGAGTAGGTATGGCGCTCTAAGCTTGATCAGCATACCGAGCCTAAGCTTCTCTAAAGCTTCCTCGAAGCCGAAGTTCTCGTGATCCGCCTCCATCCCGGCGGCGATATACGCGTTCAGATCCAAGCCCTTCAGGAAGGCGTGACCATCGATTACCACGCCCCTCCTTCGCCCGACCTCGAGTATCTCGATTATCCTCGGATCGAGGTTTATCACTCCCGGGTAGTCCATCACCTCGGCCAGCCCTATGACCCGAGGCCAGCCCAGCATCTCCTCAACATCCTTCGCATCGAGCTCGGCTCCCGGGGTCTCGGCTCCGGGTAGGGATGGAACGCAGGTCGGCGCTAGAACGTAGATCTTCAGGGGAAGGCCCTCGCTCGCCTCGAGCATGTATCTCACGCCCTTCTTCCCGAGGACGTTCGCTATCTCATGCGGGTCTATCGCGGCGGTCGTTACGCCTCTCGGCAAAACCGCTTCCGCGAACCTCGATGGGATGAGCATGCTGCTCTCGACGTGTAGGTGGCTGTCGATCAGGCCGGGGATGGCGTAGAGCCCTTCGGCGTCGATCCTCGCCTCTGCCTTAAGCCCTTCCGAACAGTCTTCGACGACGTAGGCTATCCTATCTCCGAGGATCCCTATCGACGCCCGATAAATCTCTCCCGTGAGGAGGTTTAGGAGCTGAGCGTTCTCGATGAGGAGATCCACGGGAATCCGACCTCTCGCGGCCTTAATGAGATCCTCTAAGCTCGGGCTCGTCATCCTTCCGGGCCATATTCGAGGAGCGATCGCTTTTATCATTATCCCCGTTCTTCTCGGAAGATTTGTTAGCTGCCGCTCCCCGGGTTATCGCGGCCTTGTTCGAGGTTTTGGCCGAGGACCTGCTCGGGAGGATCGGGAGGATTAGGACCAAGAGGGGTAGGGTTGCCGAGACCCCGCTCTTCCTCCCCGTGATAAATCCGGTTAGCCAGATAATTCCGGCGAGCTGGATGAGGAGCGAGCTTAAGGCGGAGGCCGTGATAACCAACGCGTACATCGCCTTAAAGCGGAGGAGGGGGGAGACCGTCGAGAAGGGCATCCACGAGCTAATAGGATTCGATGGAGTCGTCATGACCGATAGCGGCGGATACCAAGTTCTCGAGTACGGCGACGTGGAGACGACGCCCGAGGAGATAGCATTATTCCAAGAAGATATTGAGACGGATATAGCCGTCCCCCTAGACGTCCCGACGGGGTTGGGCGGTAGGGAGAAGGCCGAGGAGACCGTCGAGAAGACCTTGAGAAATCTCGAGAAGACGGCCCGGGTCTTGGAAAGCAGGGGGGAGAGGAAGTGCCTTTGGGCGGCGCCGATTCAGGGAGGGCTTCACCTAGACCTGCTCAGGCGATGCGCCGAGCGGGAGCGCGAGATGGGCTTCGACCTCTTCGCCCTCGGAAGCCCGACGCCGCTCATGGAGGGTTATAGGTTTGATAAGCTCTTCAGGATGATTCAGGCGGCGAGGCTCGCGATAGGGTTCGGGAAGCCCCTCCACCTCTTCGGCGCGGGCCACCCAATGATCTTCCCCTTCATAATCGCCCTCGGGGTCGATATGTTCGACTCGGCGAGCTACATCCTCTACGCTAGGGACGATCGATACATGACCGAGGGTGGGACGATTAAGGTGGATAAGCTCGATTATCTTCCATGCTCCTGCCCGGTCTGCTCGAGGCTCGACGCGGAGGAGCTTAAGAGCCTCGAGGGGGAGGAAAGGGTTCGGAAGCTCGCCATGCACAACCTCTACGTATGCTATATGGAGGTTAAGCGGGCGAAGCAGGCGATCAGGGATGGTAGGCTTATGGAGCTTCTAGAGGCTAGGGCTAGAAGCCATCCGAGCCTCCTCCAAGGGTTCGCCGAGCTGATGAGAGACGAGAAGCTGGTCGAGCTCATGGAGAAGCATACGCCCCTATCGAGTAGGCGGGGACTAAACCTATACGACGAGCTCAGCTTGAGGCGGCCTAGGGTTAGGATCGCTAGGCGGAGGCTTCTCGAAAACGTCTTCCCAGGGAAGCGAATTGGAACCGCGATTCTAATTCCTGAGACCCTTAGACCATCTGCGAGCAAGGTTGGGAGGCTTATGGATATGTTCGATGAAGTCCTATTCTACGGCGGCCCCTACGGCCTAATACCCTACGGCCTGAGATACACCTACCCCTTCTCCCAGACGAATTACCCCAGGCAGCTCATCGAGGACGAGGTCGAGGAGGTCGCGAGCCTGATCCTAAAGCAGTTGGAGATCTCAGAATGCAGAGAGGTCGTTCTCGTTAAGCCTCGATCGAAATACTTGGCCGGCTTGGAATCTAAGCTTCTCGAGGAGCTAGCGCGTAGGGGGGTGGCCGTTAAAGAGATCGGCGACCTTAAAGATCTTCTAAGGAGAGCCTAGCTATTCCCGGATCCGCGAAACTCCATCCCGATGAAACCGTATTCCGAGGCTTCTTCGATTCTTATCGGTCTAGGCTCCTCCGGCCTCTCAAGCTCGCTCGGAGCATAGGTTAGAGTCCCGTAGATCCTCGTTAAGCGTAATCCGAGGCCGGACGCCATCTCCACAAGCTCCTCAACCGTGTAGAATCTCGCCGCCGAGTATATTGGATGACCTCTCAGCTTAAGCTTCTCGTAATGCCTACCCCAGCTCGAGTTCCTCGGAACTATGCAGGCTATCACCCTATCAGCGACCCTAGAGGCTTCCCCCAGAACCCTGCGGGGGTCGGCTACGAAGCATAGGGTTACGATTAGGTATGCGCAGTCGAAGCACCCGTCCCTGAAGGGGAGCCGCTCTCCGAGGGCTCGGATTACCTGAACCCTGCTCGAAGCCATCCTAAGCATGCTCAGGCTGGGATCCACCCCGACGACGACCCCGGTATCCGCCGCGAACCTCCCGGTCCCGACCCCGATCTCCAGAGCCTTCGCGCATCCAAAGCTTCTAACGAGCTTGAGCTCGTTGAGATACGTAATCCTATGCCTATCATACCACCGGTCGTAGTCTCGGGCCTTCAGGTCGAAGATCCCGAAGCCGCTCATGAGCCCCAAGCCGGCTTCCCGGCCGGAGAAGTATTAAAGGGTTGGAGCCGCGGCCGGTCGCAAAACTTAAGACCACGCTCGCCGAAGCTGGCTCAAGAAATAGGAAAAATCGAGGATACGAGCGTGAAGAGCCCTTGAAGTTGAGATTTCTCGGAGCGATCGGCGAGGTTGGGCGGGCGGCGATCCTAGTCGAGACTCGGGAAGCTAGGATACTCCTAGACTACGGCGTGAAGCCCTCGGAGCCCGAGCCCCTCTTCCCGGGCCACATCTCCCCGAAGGACTTGGACGCGGTCGTGATAACCCATGCCCACCTCGATCACAGCGGGGCGGCCCCGCTCCTCATGCTGAATGGGGGAGTAAAGGTTTACGCGACGGACATGACCTTCAAGCTCTGCGACATCCTCCTAAGAGACTTCCTAAAGCTCAGCGGGTACTACGTCCCATACGAGGTTCTGGAGGTCGAGGAGCTCATCAGGAGGGGTGTTAGGGTCGAGTACGGGGAGACGGTTCGGGTTAAGGACGCCGAGATAACCTTCCTGGACGCGGGCCACATACCCGGAAGCCTCCAAGTCCTGGTGAACGCCGACAAGACCCTGCTCTACACCGGAGACTACTCGATCGTGAGGACGAGGCTGCTCTCGGGGGCGCGGGACATCCCGCGAGACGCCGACGTGGTCGTAACCGAATCCACCTACGCCCTAACCGAGCACCCGCATAGGCAGGAGCTGGAGAAGGAGTTCGCGAAGAGCGTTAAGGAGGTGATGGAGCTCGGCGGCCGCGTCCTCGTCCCGGCCTTCGCCGTCGCCAGATCTCAGGAGATAATGTGCGTCCTCGAAGCGCATGGAATTAGGAAAAATGTATCGCTCGACGGGATGGCCGTTAAGGTCCTAGACCTATTCCTGGAAAATCGGGAATACATCGATGGATACCAGCTCCTATACTCGGCGGCGAAGCACGTCTCGAGGGTGAATGACCGAAGGAAGAGGAGGAGGGCGGCCGAGAAGCCTGGGGTGATAATAAGCCCAGCCGGGATGCTTAAGGGAGGACCTGCGGCCTTCTACGTCGAGCGGATCTTCGACGACCCATACTCCGCGATCTTCCTCGTCAGCTTCCAGATCCCGGGGACCCCGGGCGCTAGGCTCTTGGAGGAGGGTAAGCTCACGATCCGGGGGGAGGACGTTCAGGTGAGGTCTAGGGTTAGGCAGTTCCTCTTCAGCGCCCACTCCGGCAGGAGCGAGCTGAGAGAGGTCTTGAGGCGGATGAGATCCGACGCCAGGGTATTCGTGATCCACGGAGAGCCCGACGCGTGCAAGGATCTAGCCAGCTACGCTAGGGACGAGCTCGGCTTAGACGCTCGGGTTCCGGAGAAGGCGGTCGAATACGAGGTCTAAGCTCGGTGTAGGGGGTTTGGGGGCTAGGTGCAGGCTCTGCGGCGGAGAGGCCTCGTATCACCTCGACCACGCCGGGATGAGTCTATGCTCGGAGTGCTTCACGAGATACTACGAGCGGAAGGTCTACAAGACGATCCGGAAGCATGGGATGCTGCGGGGCGCTAGGAGGGTGGCGGCGGCCGTCTCCGGCGGAAAGGATAGCGTGGCCTTGATCGGGGTTCTCCACAAGCTTATGCAGGAGAGGTTTCGGGAGGTCGAGTTGGTGGCCATATACGTGGATTTGGGGATACCCGGCTACTCCGAGGAGTGCAGGAGGATAGTCGAGAAGGTCTGCGGAGACCTCGGCCTAGAGCTTCACGTCCTCGACCTCAGAGAGGCGGAGGGATACGGGGTGCCCGACTTCGCGAATACGCCGTTTAGGAGGAGGATGTGCGGAGCGTGTGGAACCGTGAAGCGCTACCACACGAACCGGATGGCATACGAGCTCGGAGCGGATAGGCTCGCGACGGGCCATAACCTAGACGACGTGGTGGAGATACTCTTCGAACTATACCTGAAGGGGGCGGTCGAGGAGATAGTTAGGATGAGGCCGGTCTCGTGGAGCGATCACCCGAAGCTCGTCACCCGGATAAAGCCCCTGATAGAATTAACCGATCGGGAGAACCTCTTCTACGTCCTAGCTCAGGGCCTCCCGCTGCTTGAAGCGAGATGCCCGCTCGTTGGAGAATCTAGGATGCTCAGGAGGAAGAAGCTTATCAAGGAGATCGAGGGGGCGATCCCCGGATTCAGGCACACCTTCTACAAAACCCATTTGAAGAGGTTTCTGCCGAGGCTCGAGAAGACGGTGGAGGAGCCGAGGCTGGCCGAGTGCGAGGTCTGCGGAATGCCATCCCTAGGCCGGGTATGCAGCTACTGCAAGCTAGTTTCCAAATTGAGGAAAGCCGGAGCGCGCAGCCCACGGCCGCGGGCTTGAGGAATGCCTAGCGGAGGTTCCAAGGCATCCTCCATTCTTGGCCTATCGTGAATTTCGAGACCCTCGCTATAGGCGGTGGGAGGCGTTTATGCTCGCTTCGATGAACCCTCTCGATGACCTCCCGCACCTTCTCGAGGCTTATCCCGGCCTCCTCGACGATCTCCCCGGCGGATTTACCTCGCTCAACGTATAGGTGGAGTATCTCGTCTATCTCCTCGTACGCCATCCCGAGCTCGGATTCCGCCATCTGACCCGGCCAGAGCCTAGGGCTGCTCGGCTTCTCGCAGAGCTTCTTCGGGAGACCGAGCCTCCTTGCAAGCTCCCTGACCTGAGTCTTGTAGAGATCTCCTATGGGCAGGATGTCCGCCCCGCCGTCTCCATACTTCGTATAGTATCCGAGGAGGAGTTCGCTTTTATCGCTCGTCCCGCACACGAGCCTATTCGAGATGTTGGCGTAATAGTAGAGTATCGTCATCCGGATCCTCGCTCGAAGGTTCCCATTCGCGATCCTATGCTCCTTGTAGAATGGTAGTGACCTCTCGTAGGCTTCGAGGATGTCGCGTATGTCTATTTGGAAGCGGGTTATCCCCAGGCTCCTAGCGAGCTCCTCAGCGTCCCTAACGTCCTCCACCGGGGTCGTCTCCGGATCCGGCAGGATCAAGCCCGTTACCCCGCTTCTCCCCAAAGCTCTGACCGCTAGAACCGCGGTTACCGAGGAGTCCAATCCGCCGCTCAGCCCGATCACCACTCCGGCCGCCCCAGCCTTCTTCACGGAATCCCTTATGAAACTCATGATCCGCTTAGCCGCGTAGTCGTAATCGAGCGGGGAAACCACCATGCGGAGCCACCTAATCCATAAATTCCGGGGAACCCCCATCTCTTAAGGCTATTATCTGGATGTGATCGGGGATGAGGGTTCTTCTCGGACAGCTCTCCCCAAGGCTCGGAGACGTTAAGGGAAACCTCGAGAAGCTTAGCTCGGCGATCGATCAGGCCAAGGAGGTCGATTTAGCAGTATTCCCGGAGCTCTTCCTCACGGGCTACTACGCGAAGGACATGCTCTTCAGGCTGGCCATGACCCCCGGCGAAAACCCGCACCTAGAGGAGCTTAAGAAGATCGCCGAGGAGAAGGGCGTGGGGATAGTCGTGGGGTTCCCCGAGAGGAGCCCGAGAGGCTACCTCTACAACTCCCTTATAGCCGTGCAGCCCTCGGGCGAAGAGGTCGTCTATAGGAAGAGGCATCTGCCGACCTTCTCGCTCTTCGACGAATGCCGCTGGTTCAAGCCCCACTCGGGCTCTCTGAGGCTCTGGAGGCTTAAGGGAGCCGGCATAGGCCTCGGAATATGCTATGACGCGTTTTTCCCCGAGATCTTCAGAGCGTATTCGCTGATGGGGGCGACGATGCTGATCATAGCTGCGGCCTCGCCCGACTCCTCGACCCCTCTCTTCGAGAAGATCTGCCAATCAAGAGCCTTAGAGAACACGTGCTTCCTCATCTGGGTCAATCAGGCGGGAACCTACGATGGAATAGGATTTGGAGGCGGATCCATGGCGGTCTCCCCGCTGGGCGAGGTAATCGCGAAATGCTCCCGGATTAAGGAGGATCCGAGGGTGGTCGAGCTGGATCTAGACGAGGTCGAGAGAATAAGATACTCTAGGCCGCTTCTAAGAGACGCGAGGAGGGAGGACGCCGAGCAACTCCTGAAAGCCTACGTAAGCCAAGAACCATAAAGAAGCTGGTGCGGCCGCCGGGATTTGAACCCGGGAACCGCTGCTCCGAAGATTATAGCCGCCTTAGACCGATAGAGAATACTCAGCCTCCAGCACCCAATATGTGGAAAAAGAACTAATATGCGGAAAGGGAGTCGATGGCTTAAGCTGGCTAAAACTCTCTATTTTTAAATACTCTCGTGATCAGCTCCTCTCCGTGAGCCTAGAGTCTAAGATCGATCAAGTTCTCCGAGAGCTTAAGCTGATCAGGGAGAGGCTCGAAGCCCTAGAAAGAGCTTTGGGAGAAGAGTTATCCGAGGAGGAGCGGACTGAACTCCGCTCTAGGATTAGAGACTACCGGGAGAGGCGGGCTGAGGAGTTCATCCCCCTCGAGGAGCTTGAGCACGAGAAATGAGCTATTTCCGAGTCATAATCCATAGAAAAGCCGTAAAAGAGCTGAAACACCTGCCTAAAGACGTTCAGGCCAGAATTCTGGAAGCCCTCAAGGAGATGGAAAGCTCTCCATTCGCCGGCGACGTCCGAAAAATAAGAGGGGAAGAGGCATATAGGAGGCGGATCGGAGACTACCGAATAGAATTCATACTAGACCTAGAAGAGAGAACCATAGCGATACTGAGGATCTCGCATAGGAGAAAAGCCTACAAAAAGTAAGACTACCCCCTCTCCGAGAGAATCTCAACCCAAGGGTTATTTTGGAGGTAGCTCGGCAGCTTCTTATCTCCTGTTACGCCTGTAACGGCCTTAGCCTCCTTAACCTAGAACCCCTAAACCGATTCAGGGCATTATACAGGTCATCCCGGATGGCGATCTGCCTAGCCATCTCTCCCAGTAGATCCTACCGCTCCGGCTTCTCCGCTTACCCGGAGGTAGAGCCTCATACAACCTATCCGTAGGCGTGAAGCTAGATCCAGTCTGATAATTAACCACCTTAATGACCCTGCCCCTCCAAATCCTGAGCTTAAGCCTAGCGTCTAGAGGCCCTCAGCTTATCAGAGCTATATGGCCAGACCTCATAGCAGAAACAAAATTGGTGCGGCCGCCGGGATTTGAACCCGGGACCGCTGGCTCGGAAGGCCAGCGTCCTTCCAGGCTAGACGACGGCCGCCTGCCTTCTATATTCTTCGTGGGCGTATTTTTGGGTTTTCTCTCCGGCGGCTCATCTCGACTGCCTGCTACTCGCCCTCCAGCTCCAGCCTGAAGCCTAATAGTCTTCCTAGGTCTCTTAGCCGGTCTAGATGGTCGCCGTAGGCTAAGACCCTGTGCAAGCCGCCTCGATACCGGTAGAGGTATTTCCGCGAATCCCCCACGGTTACCCTAACCTTCGTCCTACACCCTCTATCGACCTCGACGTTCTCGACTATCTTCCCCCTCGCGGCGAGGAGTTCGTCGAGGCCCTCCACGAGCTTCCCGACCGTAACGAGCTCGCCCTCCCTCATGTAGACCTGAATGCTCACCCCTTCCCCGCTATCGGCGTGGCTTCTAATCCTATAGGGAGAGATGGTTTTCCCGTCCATGAGCCTCGGAGCCGTGCAGTGGCAGTGGATCACCGTATTCGTTCCCGTGTCGACGACCGGGTCGGAGATGAAGGATGGTACGTCGGCGAGGTATCTGAAGATTAGCATGGTTAGCGCGGAGTGGAGGTCGGCTTCGCAAGCCGCCACGTAGCCTTCGTCGTTCAGGATCGATAGGGCTATGCAGGGCGTCATGGGTGGCGGGGACTTCTCATATTCGAGCCAGCCTAGGCAGTCTATCGCGAGAGCGTTCGCGGCCCTTTCCTCGAGAAGCTTTCTAAGGGCGAGATACATCCTAGCGGCTTTAACGATATCCTCTCTCGAAGCCTCCCTAACCTCCTTCGCCTCCCCGATCAGCTTCTCCGCGAGCCTCTCCGCCTCCGCCTCGTCCGCTCGATCATAGAGCCTCCCGACCTCCCCGTAATCCACGTATTCCACCCGGGTTCCGAACCTCTCGCCGATTCTATGAATGTAGGATTCGCTTAGGTATTTCGCGGGGTTCGCGTCCCTCCTAGTTATCAGAAGGATCTTGGACTCGCGCAGCATCTTAGCGGCGTAAACGATTCTTAAAGCCCTCCCAACGTCCTCAAGCTTGCTCGAGGAGACGACGAGGAACCTTCTCCCGAGCCTCTCCAAATCCTCTATCACCGGAAGGCCGGATATGTCTCCGCCGTAGAGGTCGATTACGAAGACGGTCGGGATGTTATAGCCCCCATACTTGTGGATGTAATCGTAGCCTAGATCCGAGATCCTCCTACAAGCCCAATACGTGTATCTCGTGCTCTCGGACGTGAGTATGTACGCGAAGATCGCGTCGACATCCTCCCCGATCTCCCGCTCAAGCCTATTGATGTCGTCGAGCGAGGACGCGATTCTGTTCTCGAATTCGAGCGGGAAGCCTAGAGACTTCTTAAGCTCCTCGAGCTCTCGGGCCAGCTCCTCGGCCCTCCGCTCGTAGTCGTAGTCTGGGGACGGCCAGCCCCTCCTAGCCCTACTCCCCAAGAAGACGTTGAGAACCTTCAGCCCTTTATCCATGAGCGAAGTAAGGTGAGATGAGGATAAAAGCGTTCCCAGAAAAATCGGAGGAAGAAGAGATAGCTGCAGGCTTCTCGGAGCGATCGGCGCTACTTTATCCGCTTACTCCAATACTCGATGAACCTCTTCAGCGATCGATCGTAGGTCCGCTCGATCTCGGGCGGGAAGAAGCAGGCTGGAAGCTCTCCGCGGCTCCAGTGGTATCTAATGCACTCGCAGCAGATCCCCTTCTTATCGCAGGGCTCCCACGTGCACGGGCAGTTCTTCAGGTTCTCCTCCTGCTTGCAGATTCTAGGCGCCATGACGAATCGCCTCCCGAATATCCGGTGGGCTAAGGTTGGCTATGTTCCTGAAATAGCTTTCCCGGGGAGAGGGGCTAGGGCGCCGCCTCAACCCTGAGACCCGCCTCGGCCAGCCTGCTGCCGCTCGTAGCGTTAAGCACCTTAAACCAGATGAAGCACTCGACGCTCTCGTCCCAGTAGTCGAGCGCTCTAGCCCTTATCGTGATGGGGGTCGTTATGGTCGCTCTGGTCTTCGTCGTGAAGGTTAGGGTTATCGGCTTCGGAGTCCTAACCCAGTAATCGGTTCTATTCGAGGTCTCGGTGGTGTAGATAACGCTCATGTCATAGAGCAGGGTCATGGTCGTAGGCTCAGCAACGTAAGTTATAGTTCCATAGAGAGGCCAACACCGAATCCCAATACATATAAGCCGCGTAACAACCGTTACCACCCGAGTTGTCTTTCCTCCAACGATCTCCGTAGTGGTGTAGGTTATGTTGCTTATTCTGGTTCTCGTGGTCGCGTTAGTCATCGTACATGCGCTCGGATCCCCAACTATCAAAATAAGCCCGTTCTCGGGAGTTTCAAGCAGTTCCGCCTTTAGCCTGAGCGTTACGACCGCGGAAGATCCATTTCCCAAGGTTATGTTCGCTGGATATACTTCGACCCCGAAGTGGTATCCGCCCGGAACGGCTTTGAA
>JAPDJZ010000038.1 GCA_029258815.1 archaeon | reverse complement strand
GCTCCCTATGACGAGGAGGCAGTCCTCAAGAAGCTTAGGAGCGATGCCGCCAAGGGGAAGAGGTCGAGCATAATAGTGATAGCGGAGGGCGTCGGGAAGACCCGAGAGCTGGCCGAGGCTATAGAAAGAGAGATAGGAATCGAGGTTAGGGTTAGCGTTCTAGGATATGTTCAGCGGGGCGGGAGCCCGACCGCTAGAAGCAGGTATCTCGCGTCGGTCTTCGCGGAGAAGGCCATGAGCCTTCTGCTAGATGGGGAGAAGGATAGGGTGATAGGCTTGAAGGGCGGAGAGGTGTCGTCGATAAGCTTGGCCGAGTCCTGCGAAAATAGGAAGCCCCTCAACCTCGATATCCTAAGGCTCGCTGAGAAGCTCGCAATCTAGCGCGGCTTAGATCCAAGCCGGATGAACTCCTCGCGAAGGCGTTTCCAGCGCATACTCTTGGAGGAGTTGACCGCCTAGAGCTCCCTCAATACCTCGTCGAGCCTAGGCCATCTCGCCTGATATAGGCTCGGGTTTATCCTCGGTATTAGCGCCGATACGACCGCCTGCTCGCATAGGTTCACCCGATCGACGAGCCTCCTCGTTAGGTATCCTATCGCCCCATACCGATCACCTATGCGTTCCACCCCAGAGATCTCCTCCATGACCTCCTCGGCCTCCTCCGCCTCTCCGCCCAAGATCCTCTTCACGACGCGGATCGGGAACTCGAAGGCCATGCTGAACCCTAAGGTAACCTGCCCTCCTCGATCCGCTATCGCGCAGATGTGCTGATCGACGTATCCGCTGATGCTGTGAGGCATCTTTATCAGCCCGGCCTCTATGCCCACGCCGTAGTCGCCGCCTCCTAAAGCCTCTTTAGCTCGGAGAAGAGCTCCTCTAAGGGTCTCCCTGAATCCTATCGGCTGAGGAGGGACTTTCACCGAGATTCCTTCTACGACCACTTCCCCGAAGAACTTCCTAAAACATCTTTCAACGGCTTTAAGCTTCACCTCGTTCGTCGATCCCACAGCGATTATCACGCCGATCCTCCGGAAAGCCGGTGATCTCTCGGGATTAAAAGTTTGAGGAACGGCCTTATCTGAAAGTCGTCGATTCTACGGGTGTCGAAGGACAAAGGATAAAAGGGGTCTCGAACATATTAGATATGGAATGTGCGATCACCCTCGCTTAATCTATCTCGGCCCTCAGAAAACGGATCTAGGATACAATCATTACTTTAAGTGCCTCGAGTGCGGAGCCGTGATAATCAAGCTTCCTTCTGGAAGGTTCTTCCAGCTAAG
This sequence comes from archaeon, assembly GCA_029258815.1. Lineage (GTDB taxonomy): Archaea > Thermoproteota > Nitrososphaeria_A > Caldarchaeales > Wolframiiraptoraceae > Wolframiiraptor. The sequence goes on along the minus strand of JAPDJZ010000038.1, from coordinate 10,787 downwards.
CGGCGTGAAGAGCGAGATCAAAGGCATCTCGGTAAAGGCCGTGATCGATTAACCCGGCGAACTTTTTTATTCCCTATAGCTCCCCAGCTTCTCCCTCAGTAGGTTCAGCTCCCTTCTTATCGCCTGCTCGTGGAAGTCCTTGAACCAATCCTGCTTCCTCGATATGTTCCAAAGCCTCTCGATGAGCTTTATGCTATTCTCCAGATGCTTCTCTATCCCGCCCGGCTCGTAATCGTAGCCCGTGAAGACGGTTAGCTGCCTAGCGGACCAATCTCCGGGCTGATCGGATCCCGGGATGTATTCGGGAGCGTATCGCTTGAAGGTCTCGTAGTCCGCTATTCCCCCGAGGAGCTTGAGTTCCCCGAGCTCCGAGTAGCGGCTTTCATCCGGCCCGTAGAGGGGCATGTCGTATTGATTATGGCAGAGGGCCGTTAGGTTTCCGATCGCGAAGAAGAAGGTTCGCTCGAATCCCAGACTTCTGGCGGCTTCGTAGATCCTCCTCAGCCCGGGCTCCGAGATGAATCCATAGACTATTAGCTTCTCCGGGGCGGAGTTCTTCTCCTCGGCGACCTCGGCGAGCCTCTTTAAGGATACCTCGCCCGTCCTCCCGCTAGCCTCCGTGTCCGGCTTTAGAACCGCTAGGCACTCGCGCCGCGGAAGGTTCGAGAAATCCTCGTAAACTATTCTTATCGACCTCTCCTCAAGCTCGTCGTGATCCCTATAGGACGGGACCACGTATCTGGGTCTAATCCAGACCTCCCGGAAGCCTAGCCCCAGCTCCCTCAGGGCTTCGTGAAGCCTGTAGCCCGGCGCGGCTCTTAGGACGTGCTCGAAGACTATGGCCTCGCTCGAGTATTCCCGTAGATCGGTTAGCTCCATTATCGCCTTAGCGGCCTCCCTAGCCGCTTCGAGGCAGAGCCTCGAAAGCTCCTCGCCAACTATATGCGGATGACAGGCTATACTCCTCCCCGCCGGCGTGTCAACTATGTAGACCTCGCAGTCCGGCGGAAAGCCCTTAACCCTAAAGACGTGCGCCTCCCCCGATAATCCGGCTACCTCAACGACCTCCGTTAAGTCCACCCTCACCTTAAAGGTGTCTATCAGCTCGTCTATAGTTGAGCTGCTTATGCCGCTCAAGGGTCTTTCGGGAAGCCCTTCCGAGAGCTTTCTATTAAATTAGCTTCAGCTCTCTCCGGCTAGGATTATGCCAGAATATTACCGGGGAGTCTCGTAATCTACTCGCTTAGATGCCTTCCCTCTCTCTAGGATTAGGGCTGGATTATCCCTAGCCGGGAGATAAACCCTCTCGTAGAATTCCCGCTGACTTTCGAGGACTTCCCTCGGAAACCCTTTAACGTATTGGATCGCCGCGTTCCAGAATTTCTCGAAGTCTCCTCCGAATCTTAGGGCGACCTGCCTATCGAAGTCAGTAGGCTTTTGAATCTGCCCTCCTATAACGAACCATCTGCCCGGAAGTCTGAAAGCTACCTCATCTCCTATCCTCTCCTCCACCTCCCTTCTCCGCCCGGCTTCCCCAGCTCTTCTATGGGTTACAGCTCTTCTAGTCGTTACTCCGCGCTTCTTAGCCCAGGCGTAGAAGATCGCGCGGTTTAAGCCGAAGGATTTCGCGAGGTTCAGATCGCCCTTGAGAACGTAGTATCTCGCCGCCTGGAGAAGCGCCATGACTTGAAACCTTCCGATAGGTCTGGGGGTGAGGGGGCTGGTTTCTCGGGCTTGAGGCTTCTCCGCCTCCGCTCTAGTCCTCTCAGCTCCCCTAATGCTCTCCAACGCCTTTAATGCTAGTTCATCCGCCTCCCCCTCCTCGTAGCCGTCCCACCCGCTCCAATACCTGAAGCCCTCGGGGTTTGTCCACGAAAGATCGAAATCCTCCAGATCGCTGGGCTTTATCGTCACCGCTACTACGTCCAGCTCGCGGTGAAGGCTTAGCGGAGCCGTAAAGACCCTCTGAACATCCACGACGTTCTCGATCTTAAGCCCTCTATCTCCCTTCCCCGACCTCGCGCATATTCTCCGAAGATCGTCTCTCACATTCCGGAGAACGTATTCAACTATGGAGAAGGATACTCTAAGCGGGTCCCTCTCCCATATCCCGCGGCTTATCGCCCTCTCGTTTACGTGTATGTGAATTCCTCGACCGGACCAGATCAGGTATACGGATCTCTCGACGCCCATCCTTTCGAGCGCTTGGAGTATCGTTTCGGCGGCCTCCTTTATCAGGTCGACCTCCTCGAGCGATCCGTCGATGTCCCAGCTGGGAGTGGTCATTAAGATGTTCTCCCTGCGAGAGACGTCATCCCTCGCCTCCAGCTTCCGGTATATGTTGAGGGATCCGTAGATTGTTCTGGGAACGCTCCTACCGAGCCTGTTTATGATCCTCTTTATGTCGGCGGGCTCGCGGATCGTTAGGGGCGCTCCCCCATCCCAATACCTGTGGAATATCCTCCTCCCGCCTCTTGATAGGCATTCGACCGCGACCCATCTCCCCGAGCAGAACTTGACTATCTCTCGCGAGACGTCCTCGCGCAGATAATGTTTCACGCTGTTGACCATACCTAAGCCCGCGTCGTATCTTGGATGGCGCTTGGATTTAACTAGAGGAGCGGGCCGCCGGGGGCTCTTCATACGCCTATAACCCGCTGGGATCGAATCCGGGAATCCCTAGATCCGGGAGAGGGCTTCGCCTAGATCCTCCTTGAGATCCTCGACGTCCTCCAGCCCTATGGATAGCCTGAGAAGGTTCTCGGTTATCCCGAGCTCCCTACGCTGCTCCGGATCCATGTTCTTCGCGGCGCTCCAGATTGGATAGGTTAGGAGGCTCTCAACCCCTCCTAGGCTCGGCGCGGGCTTAATGACCTTCAGGGATCTAAACAGCTTCAGGGCCTCCCGCCGCCCCCCTCTAACCCTAAAGCTTAGAACTGCTCCATAGAGCCTTCTCCTGAAGATCTTGTCGGCCACCCGCTTATACGGGCTGTCGGCAAGCCCCGGGTAGTAGACCTCCTCCACCTTCGGGTGATCCACGAGATACTCCGCTATCTCCAGGGCGCTTCTACACTGCTTCTCGAACCTGACCTCCAGCGTGGATATCCCGCGGATGATGAGGAACGCGTCGAAGGGGCTTAGGATCGATCCGAGCTTCCTCCTCCACTCCCAGAGCTCTTGAAGGGTTTCCCGATCCTCGACTATTATCGCTCCCCCGATCACGTCGTTATGGCCTGCGAGGTATTTCGTTAGGCTGTGGAGGGCTATCCAGGCCCCGCGCTTGAGCGGGTTTAGGAGGATCGGCGTGGAGAAGGTGTTGTCCACTACGAGGGGTATCCCGAGCTCCCCACACCTCCTAGCTATCTCCTCCACGTCCACCACCCTCACCATGGGGTTCGTTATCGGCTCGACTAGGGCGAGGGCTATCCCACCATCGAGCTTCTCGAGGAACTCGCCCGTATCGGATCTCGCGAGAACGCACTCGACCCCGAACTTGCCGAGGTTCCGCGCAAGCTCCTGGGTCGCTCCATAGCATTCCTTAGGAATGATTATTCGGGAGCCGGCTCTAAGCTTTGAGAAGTAGGCTGCCGAGATGGCCGCCATCCCGCTTCCGAAGGCGAGGGAGTCCAAGCCCTCCTCGAGCCCCGCCAAGATCCTCTCGAGCGCTCTCACCGTCGGGTTCTCCTCCCTACTATATTTCAGGTCGAAGCCCCGATCGCTTTTCCTAGACCTCCCCGTCAGCCTATCCGGATGCTCGTAGACCGCCGTCTGATAGATCGGGGGCTTAACAGCCCTCCACTCGTCCTCGTGGCCGTGGCCGTGGATCGCCCGGGTCGATTGCCTCGGCATCCGGCTCCACTGCTCATCCCCAGTTCATAAAGTTTGATAATCGAATATTCCCGACGGGAATCATGCTTATAAGCCGGGGCTAAGGCCAGAGATCCGTGGAGAGGCTTTGGGATCTCGAATCCCTCGCGAAGCTTAGGCGGAGGCTCGGGTTAACCCAGCGGGAGCTCGCGAGGCTATCCGGGGTTAGCCAGTCGCTGATCTCGAAGATCGAGCGGGGGAGGGTGAACCCGTCCTACGAGGTCGTTAAGCGGATACTCGATGCTCTCGAGCTCGTTAGATCTAGGGGGTCGATGGGCCTATCGGCGGGAGCCATCTGCACGAGGGACGTGATCTCGGTCTACGCCTACGACCCCATCCGGAAGGCGATAGAGCTGATGAGGAGGCATGGGATATCCCAGCTACCGGTCCTGAGCGGGGGCAGGGTCGTCGGAAGCATATCGGAGGCGACCATAGCTAGGAGGTTCGAGGAGATAAAGTCCCTCGAGACGAGGGTCGGCGAGATAATGGACGAAGCCTTCCCAACGATCCCCGAGGACTCGTCCATAGATCTGGTTAGGCGGCTATTGCAGGAGTATCCGGCAGTCCTCCTCCAGAAAAACGGGAGGATAACCGGCATAGTTACGAAGGCGGACCTATTCAAGGTCTTCGATTCGAGCCCGCTCCAAATCTAGGGGCCCTCGCCCGGCTTCTTCGAGAAACTTCTCAGAAGCTCTTTCAGCGCTTCGACGTTCTCGGGCCTGCAGCTCCTCCTCCGCTTATCAATCCTTATTCCAAGCTTCCTCGCGAGATCTACGGTCATCCCGGCCTCCCTAAGCTCGTTAACGCTAAACCCCCTACCCTCCCTCGTTATAATCCTCCCATCCCTAAGCTTCCTCCTAACGATCGGAACTACCTCAACCATTCTTGAAGGCCACCTCCCCCTTCCGCCAGCAGGTCTGCGGATGAAGGTAGATCAGCTCGCGAATTTAAACCTCAGTCATCTCTTCTGGATCACGATTCTCGATCCATCGACTTTAACCCGGTCGCCGGTCGATATTCTGCCTACGTCTATCCGATCCACGCAGGGTATCTCGGCGATTATCGCTCCGACAGCTATTATCGGCTCGCATCTCCAGTTTATGATCGCTTTAGGCGCTAGCCCCCGCTTCCTCAGCCTTAGGAGGATGTATGATCCGACGGTCGAGCCCTTCCCGTACGGGAACGCGAGGATCTTCCCGGCAATCGAATAGCCCTCAAGTTCGTGGCCCTTCTCGATGATCCTTCCGGTCTCGGGGTCGACTCCTCCGTAGAAGCTTATCGGCTGGCTCGTCGAGAGCGCGAGGCCCTCCGCGCGCCCCTCCTTTATCGCCCTGCCCTCAAGTATTATCGTCATCTCGCAGCTTCCTCCGCGAGCCCCTCAATAGGCTTGAGCGCGACCTTCAAGCCGCCCAGATTTCTCAGGTAGTATGCCGCTTTAAATGAGTTCGTCGCGACCGAGCTTATCCCGAGGCTTCTTATCGGGGCCACGACCGGGCACGTATCGCAGATGACCTCGACGCCCAAATCCCTAAGCTTTCCTATGAGGCCCAGCTTCTCCGCCTGATCCCTGACGGCTCTCGACGCGAAGATCCAAGTCCTGCGCCTAACCTTCCTCCCATCTAAGGCCATGTGGAATGACAGCAGTTCCTCAATGGACGCGTGGGGGCATCCGATGAAGATGAGGTCCGGATCGACGTTCTCGCTAAGCTTCTCAGCCTCCCCCCGAATCTCCCCCCTCTCCACGGTGATCCTTTCATCGGCCTTCATTCCGGGATTCCTCACGGCCTCGGGCGTTACACCCTCGACGTGGAAGAGCGCTATCCCGCCCGACGCGGCGAGCCCCGCCCCGAGAGCCTTTAGCTGGTCGGGGCTAACCCCTCCAATCCCCCGGATTAGGGGTATCCCCCTTCCGAGGATTCTTCCGAGAAGGTAACCTAGGGCCGAGGCCTCGAAGATGGTCTCGAGCTTGGGGGCGCGAACCTCGACGGTTGGAAGCCTATTCTCGGCTAGGTGGAGCCCGTAGAGGGGGGTTCTCCCGGCTATGGCCGCCGCTAGGGCGCTCGGCCCGCCCTCCCTATTCGTCCTAGCCCCGAGAACCGAGTTCGCGTAGATTACCGCCGAGCTCTCGCTCCAAGCTAGGTGGTCGCCGTAGCCCGGCTTATTCCCGGCCAGGTATGGCGTGCAGGTTAGGGTTAGCTCGACCCCGAGCCGCCTATAGGCTTGAATCACCTCGAGCTGCTTCTCGGCGAAGTCTCCGGGTATCCCCATCCTCCTCCAATTCTCCAGATCCATCCCGCAGGGGTTTAGGGTCGTCGGAACCCTAACCCTGCCGTCCCGCGAAAGTTCTTCGAGGAATTCGAGACCCTCGTCCCCGAGGTTCTTGTAGGAGACCCCGGAGACTTGGGCGCTCTTAATCTCCACCATCCGCTCCGCCTCGTAAATCTTACCGAGGGCGACGAGTATCTCCATGGCCTTCCGGGCGGCGTAGCCGTATTCTCCCCCGAGCATCCGCTCCTCCTCTCTCGTGAGATACATCTTACCCGACTTCACCCCACGTAATCTCTCACATCTATCTCATCCTCTCCCGGGATCTTGGCCTTAAGGAACTTGCCCCTATCGGCTTTAAGCGGGATCGTGGCGTCGAGCCCGGCCTTACAGGTCTTTCGAGTAACCTGATCCGCCGAAGGATCTAGCGAAGACCCGTATTCCCCGGGCTTGAGAACCAGATCCCTATCGAGCTGGCTTCTGGTGGCGATAGCCCACTCGACCTCGACCGGATTCGATAAATCGACGTCCTCATCCACCACCACGACGTGTTTGAGGCTTCGGTGGGCTTTGAAGGCCGCTTCGATAACGCGCCGCGGATCATCGTCGCTCCTCTTCCTTATGCTTATCGCGCAGTGGAGCCAGTTGCATCCGCCGGGCGTGAGCCTAACGTCGACGACCTCGCAGATCTTCGAGATCTCCATGTATATCACCGCCTCCCTAGGCAGGCTCATTAGAAGCCTGTGCTCCGACCCGGCCGGGAGTATCTGCTGGAAGATCGGATCCCTCCTCATGGTGATCCGCTCGACCTCGACAACCCTCTGCCTTCTAACGATGTCATACGTGCCGGTTACGTCTATGAACGGCCCCTCGTCGGCCAGCTCATCCGTAACCCTACCCTCCAGAACCACCTCGCAGTCCGCCGGTATCAGAAGCTCTCCGTCGATGGTCTTCGCGTATCTGATCGGCTTCAGGGCGCTCGCTATATCGAGCTCGCTTATCCCCATCTTCCAGCTTACGGCCGAGGCCAGCATAAAGGCCGGGTGGTTTCCGATGGTTATCGCGATCTTCCTAGCACCCCTTTTGATGAACTCGTCCAGATGCCTTGGGAGAATCCTCGCGACGAGCCTCCTCTCGTCTAGAAGCATAAGCCTATGATAGCTCGCGTTAAATCCATACTCCCGATCATACGCTATGACTATCCCGGCCGTGAGATATGGGCCGCCGTCCCGCTCGCCGAAGACTAGGAGCGGAAGCTTTCTTAGATCGGGATCGTCGATCACCACCTCCTGGCATGGCGGGTTCTCCACGACCTCCCCCCTTCGAGGATTCTCGATCGCCTCCAGGAGCTTCCTTGGAAGATCCTTCTCCGATATTCCGAGGCATCCAGCGATGATCCTTCGATCGGCGCATAGGTTTCCGAGGAGCTCGAATCCCGGAGCCTCCTTTACCTCATGGAATAGGACTGGCCTCGGATCGAGCTTCTTCAGGATGGCGGGTATCTCGAACCTCGTTGAGACCGGTCTTTTAACGTGTAGCAGATCGCCCGACTTGTCGAGCCTCTTCAAGACCTCTCTTAGGCTCATCCCCCTACTCTGGGAGGATATCGGCTAAGCCGGTATATTAGTGGGTGTGGTAGGACTCGGGATGCGACTCCCTTAGAATCTCCCCCATCCTAAGCTCTAGAACCCTTCCTATATCTCCTCTCGTTATGATTCCTAGGAGCCTCCTGCTTTTAGCGTCTTCGACGACCGGAAGCCTCCCGACCTGATAGTGAACCATCTTCTCAAATGCCTCGAATAGGCTTTCATCGGGGTGAGCTACGACGACGTTCCTAGTCATGACCTCGCGGATCGGCTTCTCCCTCCTCTCCTCGGGCGGAATCCTCAGCACGTCCGAGAAGGTTATCATCCCTATCAGCCTGCTATCTTCGACTACCGGGAGGCCCCTGATCTCGTGCCTAGCCATGATCTCGGCGGCTTTAATCACCGGGGCGTCGGGCGGAACCGCTATAACTCTTCTCGTCATAGCGTCTCGAACCCTAACCCTAAGGAGGATCGGCGCGCTATACTCCCCCATGTGAGCCGGCGAATCGGCTCTAGTCGGAACCTGGCTCACGTAGATTGTGTATCTTCCCGTGATGACGTAGGCTATCGCCGTCGAGATCATGGAGGGGACTATGAGGTTATAGGTTCCCGTCATCTCGCTAACCATCAATATCACGGCTATCGGAACCTTTCCAACCCCTCCGAAGAAAGCCATCATCCCGACGATCACGTAAGGAGCTGGAGAAGCCTCAGGCATCATCCCGAGCGAGTGGAAGAGAAGCCAGGTCGCAGCCCCAGTCATCCCACCTATCACCAAGGCCGGGGCGAAGACTCCTCCGCTTCCGCCAGAGCCTACTGTGAGGGCGGTCGCAACTATCTTCAAGAATATTATGGCGATGATCAGGCTCGCGCTTACCGCCGAGAAGTCTCCTAGGATCACCTTTTGAAGCCATCCATAGCTGGTTCCGAGGACGTGTGGAATCCAGATCCCGATGATCCCGAGGAGGAGTCCGCCGACCGCGGGCTTGAAGACGTTGGGAATCCTCCATCTATCGAAGAGGCTTTTCACACCATAAAACGATTTTACGTAAAGTATTCCTATCAGCCCGCAGAGAACTCCGAGAAAGGCGTAGTATATGAGACTCAGGGGGTCCTTGAAGAGATATTGCTCTCCGCCCTCGAAGATCGGCTGCCATCCATAAACCATCGAAAAGATGCTATAAGCAATCACGGATGCTATGAATGATGGGACGAGAGCCTCGATCTCGAGGTCGCGCAGATAGAGGATCTCAGCCGCGAGGATCGCACCGCCGAAGGGCGCCCTGAAGATCGCTCCTATTCCAGATCCTATGCCCACGGCAACCGCTATCCTCCTATCCTTCCCAGTGAGCTTGAAGAGCTTTCCGACTATTGAAGCCACCCCAGCCGAGGTGAGGGCGATAGGCCCCTCTCTCCCAGCGCTTCCACCCGACCCTATCGTTATCGCTGATGCCACCATCTTGATCAAGGGAACTCTCACCCTAATCTCGCCCTGCTTGTTATGGAATGAGTCGATCGCAGCATCGGTCCCATGGCCTTCAGCCTCCGGAGCAAACAGGTAGACTAGAAGCCCGCTGATCAGCCCCCCGACGCAGGTGACCAGCGGGATCAGGCAAGGCGTTTCTGGAAACTTGAAGAAGGTTTCTCCTTCTCCCGCGGGAGCTGGAGGATGATATCCCGCGATTCCTGTCAGGAGGGTAGTCGTCGCGTGCCTAAGCATCTCATAGAAGGCTATCGCTGAGAATCCCGCAGCTACCCCGATTATGACCGATAATGGAATCCATTTCCTGAAGTAGTGGCGAGCAACTATCGCTCGGAACATGTCCTCGAACTTTCTAAGATCCACTGAGAACAACGGCATTCCAAAGGCACTTCTCTCAAAATGGTATTTGGGGATTCCCCTAGGCCGCAGGCCAGCCTTCCACACATCTTAAATCCTTGGAAATATTCCGGATTATGGCATGCCGATATTCGTCGTCCACGAGCATCATGCTAGGAGGGCTGGCCTACACTATGATCTTAGATTGGAGCTGGATGGGGTTCTGAAGTCTTGGGCGTTTAGGAAGGAGCCTCCAACCGTTAAGGGTGTTAAGAGGCTTGGGATACCTCAGCCAGACCACCACCTATCCTACGCGGACTTCGAGGGAGTTATCGAGGAGGGTTATGGAGCTGGATTAGTTAAGATCTGGGATAAGGGCGAGTTCAAGCTCTTGAAGAGGGATGAGAAGAAGATCGTCTTCTACGCATTTGGATCGAAGCTTAAGGGCAGATATGTCTTGATAGATATTGGGAGGGGTTGGCTCCTCTTCAAAACCTAACCCTAAAATAATTGAGGCCATCAACCATTCATGGCTTGCTCAAGCTAGAGAATCTACACGTCTCGATCGATGGTAGGCTCGTCCTCCGAGGAGTGGATCTAGAGATAGGTGATGGAGAGGTTCACGTCCTCTTTGGCCCAAATGGGTCTGGGAAGACCTCCCTCGCCATGAGTATACTCGGATATCCGGGCTACAAGGTTATCTCGGGAAGGATAATCTTCGATGGAGTCGATATCACGGATAAGCCGATGGATGAGAGGGTTAGGATGGGGATCGGGGCCGTCTTCCAAAATCCCCCGAAGATCTATGGGATTAGGCTAAAGGATCTGATCAAGATAATCTCAAAATCCAAGCTCAACAGCGCGGAGATCTCAGGATTGATGGATAGACTGAACATAGACTCAAGCCTCCTAAACAGGTATCTCAACGTCGGATTCTCCGGAGGGGAGATTAAGAGGTCTGAGATAGCTCAAGTCTTGGCGATGAAGCCTAAGCTCATGATCTTGGATGAGCCTGATTCTGGAGTGGACTTAGATAATCTCCAGCTCATTGGGAGGGAGCTGGCCGAGAACTTCAAGGATAGATCTGGGCTGATAATAACCCATCATGGATACATCTTGAACTATGTCAAGCCCGTTAAAGCCCACGTCATGATAAACGGCGTTATAGTCTGCGATGGAGAGCCTGAGAAGATCTTGAGTAGGATTAGGGAGAGCGGTTATAGGTGGTGTAGAAGATGCTACGAGATGAA
>JAPDJZ010000066.1 GCA_029258815.1 archaeon | reverse complement strand
CACTCATTATCGAGGCTGGCTAAAGAGGACATATCTAGATAGAATCGATGGAAGAAGACCTGGAAGCCTAGTTAAGGCGGACGAAATCTCCGCTAGGCAGAAGGATTACCTGCTGATCCTCGGAGGATTGGATCAAGTCCTCGAACTTGCTCAGATAAAGCCGGAGCCTGGATCTAGACTGATAGTCTCGACTAGTGAGCCCCACGACGAGGAACAGGAGATAGAGTGGAGCAAGTTCGAGAGGTGGATAAACCTCCTACGCCTCGACCTCAGGATAGCGCACTCATCGGGCCACGCCGACCGGGAAACCCTAATAGAGATCATCGAGGAGGTTAAGCCTAGGAAGCTCATACCCATCCACACGGAGAACCCCTACGAATTCCAAAGGCTGGCGAGGATAGGCGAGATCAAGTCCGAGGTGCTGATTCCGGAGGTCGGCAAGCCCATACCCCTCTAAGACCCCACCCTCTTAAAGCCCGCGAGGTCGGCTAGATATACTTCGACGGCGTCGGCGGCGTCTCCAGCCGCTTCCTCGAGCTCAAGCCTCCTCCAAAGCCTCTCAAATTCCTTCGCCGAGCATTTTCCGCGGCCGGCTCCCAGCCCGCTCAGCGGATCGCTATACTCGCTCCGGAGCTCGAGTAGCTCGATCTTCCTATGTATCTCGTCTTCCGGGAGGGCGAGAAGCGGGGTGTAGATCGGCAGGCTTCTGCCGGAAAGCAGGATCCCGACTTCCTCGGCGTCCTCGGGCTTCTCGATCCTCTCGCCTAGGACTAGGCCGGGGTAGCCGCGCCTCTCGGCCAGAAGCTCCCCCACCCTGATCAAGTATCCCTTAAAGAGAAGCGGCCTAGCGGTTTCCGGAGCATCCCTCGCCCGATCCATGAACGGCGTCGAGGGCGCTAGGTAGAGCCTGAGCTTCATCGAATACTCAAGCAGTTTATCGACCGCGGATTTGAATTCGGTCTTCAAGACATCCTCTCCGGACGAGAGGCTGTGAACGTGAAGCAGGTCGACCGCGCATCCCCGCTTCATCATGAACCAGCACGCGAGGGCGGAATGTGATCCGCCTGAGAAGAGTCCGAGGATTCTCCCGGAGGATCCTAGGGGGAGGCCGCCCGGCCCCCTAAGCTTCTCGAACGAGGCGTAGATCCCGTCCTCGATTAACTCCACGAATATCCTGAGCTCCGGGTTCTTCAGATCGACCTCCACGCCGAGCCTCGATGAGAGGAACTTCCCGATCCTCCTAGATATCTCGATCGAGGTTATCGGAAAGCTTTTATCGCTTCTCCGCGTATCGACCTTAATGCTCTCGGGGTTGATCACCGATACCGCCTCCGAGATTCTTTCCTGAATTTCCTCGAGCGTATCGGCCCTCACGGCGGGAGCGTACCAGACGACCCCGAACACCTTCCCCAGCCTCTCTAGAAGCCTCTCGAGATCGATTTCGGGGGATAAGTCGATTACGAATCTTCCCTGAAGCCTTCTAACGGGAAGCCCGGTAAACCTCCTGAGGTTCCTGTGCAGCATCCGCTCGAAAAGCCCGCGCTTGCTCCTCTTCAGGGTGATCTCGCCGTAATGAATTACGACGGCGTCGAATCTTATCCCGCGGAAGCTTGCGGCTTTCAAGTTTCGATCAGCTCTCCCATAAGGGATTCTGAGATCTCCCTATCTTCGATGACGCGTTTAAACCTCGCCATGAGGCAGTATGGTCTGGCGGACTCGATCTCAACCTCGACGAGCTTCCCGAAAATCTCCCCGCCGCGTTTTCCCTGCACGATTATCGGCCTATAGGAGATGTTCCGCGCTATCGCTTCTCCGCGTTCGCCGATTTCATCGACTATCGCCCAGCCGCTCCAGCCTATCCACCGCTCGTTATTTATCAAGGCGACCTCCCTAGCGACCTCGCTTAGGATCCTGCTCCTCCTCTTAACCTCCCTCGGATCGAGCGGCTTCAGCTTCTCGGCCGGCGTTCCGGGCCTCTTAAAGAATCGCGAGATGTTTATCATATCCGGCTTGATCTCCTCGACTAGCTTTACCGTCTCCTCGAAGTCGGATTCGCTCTCGGTGGGATATCCGACGATTACATCGGTTGAGATCGTTAGCCCAGCTATCCTAGACCTCATCTCCCCGACTATCCGCTTGAAGACCTCGACCGTATAGCCCCGCCTCATATCCCGTAGGACCTCATTCGATCCGGATTGAACCGGGAGGTGGAGGAACTTGAATACCTTCGGGAGCGCATATGCTTCGGCGAGCTCTCCCCGGATCGGGTAGGCGTAGAGCGGGTTCATCATGCCGACTCTTACGAGGAAGAATCCCTCGACGCCGGCCACGCGCCTGATAAGCTCCGGAAGCCTACTCCTCCCGGACTCGATCCCATAGCTCCCCATATCTTGGCTCGTGAGCCATATCTCCCTAACCCCCTCCCTAATCGACTCGCGAACCTCCTTCTCGATCAGCTCCATCGGATAGCTTCCGAAGCGCCCCCTAGTCCTCACGACTATGCAGAAGCCGCAGAGCCTCCAGAAGCAGCCCTCGGACACCGGGATTATCGCGACGATCGGATTCCTTCTAAGCCTAGGGTAGCCGAGCTTAACATCGTTCAGGGGGTTTGGCAGGTCTAAGGCCTCTTCAACAGCCTTCCAAATCCCGGTAACAGCTCTCGGATGGACCATGATCGCGTCCGGGGCTATCCGCTTAACCTTCTCCGGCTCTCCCGGGACTATGCAGCCGGCCACGATAAGCCTTTTACCGTAGCCCGCGAGCCTAGAGATCCTGTAAAGCATCCTATCGCTCGTGGGCTTCTTAACGACGCAGGTGAAGATGATCAGGGCATCGGCATCCTCGGGATTTGAGACTACCTCGTGGCCTCTGCTCTTTAGTATTCCTAGGGCTATCTCGGCATCGGCGACGTTCGCCGCGCACCCATAGATCTCCGAATAAACCTTCACCACAGCCTAGCGCTTAACGCTAGGAAATAAACTATCTGGCTATCTGGGGGCCTCGGGTATAGGATAAGGCCTTCTCAACCTTCTTAACGTCTCCGCCGAGCAGGTCCGCGAGCTTCTCGAACCCCTCCTCTCTCCCGAAGTGCTCCACGAATCTGCCGGCGACCTGCCTAACGACCTCCCACCTCTCCCAAGGATATACTATCCAGGCGTCCGTCACCTGAACGAAGTAGTCCGGCTTGAACTTGCACCAAGGCTTCATGTGGAGGGTGGCGACCTTAACCTCCTGCGGCTTCTTCGGGGAGATCTCCTTCTCTACTACGGCCTTGAGGGTCAATCCCTCGTCCGCCACGTCGTCGATTAACAGGACTTTCCTCCCAGATAGGTCGCTTAACGCCAGCGGGCTGTAAACCTCGACATCGAACCTCTTGGCCACATCGACGTAGCTGCTGCATCCCACCGGGTAGATCCTCGCGAAGCCTAGGACGTCGGATAGGAGATGGGCGACGGTCATCCCTCCCCTGAGAACCCCGACGAGAACGTCGGGGGAGAAGCCCGATCCGGTGATCCTATCGGCTAGATCCTCGACGAGCCCCTGAACCTCGTCCCAAGATAGTTGAAGATACTTCGTATCTCCGACCTCGAAGATTCTCATACCCAAACGCTCTAAAAGAATGATTAAAATTTTTCGCGGCGCCGGAAGGGGCCGCCTCATCCATTTATTACGGCGAACGGAGATAATACTCGCGGCCGATGAGGTTCTCGACGGGTCTCCCGAGGCTGGACGATCTCTTGGAAGGCGGCGTCCCGACGAAGGCCATAACCCTGATCTACGGCGAGGAAAAGTCGGGCAAGACGAGCCTCGCTCTCAGAATCTCCGCCCTGGCGGCTCGGACAGCCTCGGCCGCGTACATAGACTGCTCTGGAAGGCTTCACCCGGAGCGCCTAAGCCAGGTTCTCGAGGCGAATGGGGTTAGCGAGGAGAGGGTTCTCGTCGCCGTGGTCGAGAACTTCCTCCAGCAGGAGGAGCTCATCCTAAAGCTTCACGACGAGCCTCCCCCGGCTCCCCTAATAGTGTTCGACGACTTCACGGCTCTTCATAGGATCGAGATCACGGGAGACGTTAAGCGCGATATGGCCGTCTATAAGAGGCTCGCCTTCCAGGTCGCGGCCCTGAGAGAGGCCGCCCTGAATAGGGGTCTAGCGGTAATAATCATCGGCCAGGTTCACGGGATACCGGATGCCGGGAGGTCTAGGCTCATCGCCCAGAGAATTCTCGAATACTGGTCTGATCGGGTTCTGAGGTTGGAGAGGAAGCCGGGGGAGCTCGTCGGAAGGATCTTCGTCGAGAAGCCGAGGAAGGAGGTCTCGGTGCCGTTCAGGATCTCCGAGGCCGGCCTGGTTCCCGGATAATCCTACATTCTTAGATGCTTCTCGATATACCCGTTGTACAGCCCCAGAGCCGATAGGAGAACTAGGAGGAAGCTGAAGAAGAGCATGTACTTCGTCGTCCTCGGGTCAGACGGCCTCGAGACGGCTCTCGCGTAGAGGAGCAGTCCACCAACCCCGAGGGCGTAGTAGACGAAGACGACGATCGTCTCCGCGTGGGTCTGCATGTTCATGCTCCTCAGGAAGATCATCATGCCTCCGCCCGGAAGAAACACGATCGAAACGGGTCTATTCGTCGCTATAGAGTAGGTTGCCCCGCTTGCGAACGCCATGACGAGTATCAGAAGGACGGCGACGGCAGCCCTCTCCGCCGCCTCGGATCTGAAGCTCCTAGACAGCCTACCGGATAATCCGCGCCTCCTCCGATAACTCATCGGGTTACGTGGAGCTCATGTAGGTTAAAAGCTTATCCTCCGGCTGGCCTCACGACCGGAAGGCCGTTAACCTCGTAAACCTCGTAAGCCTTGACGCCCGTCCCGCTCCTAACCACCTCGACTACCGGAACGGGCTCAGCCTCCCCGCCGAGCTCTCTCCGCCGCCTAACGGATACCACCAGGCTGTAGACCTCCGAGACCCCGCGCCCATCCAGGAGCATGATCTCGTCGAATAGCTCCGGCAGGGCCGTCAGCCTAATGGACTCGAGAACCCTCCCTACTCCCAGCCTGAGGGAGCCCGAGGCTAGGAAGGCCAATACCCCCAGCCCCGAGTCTCTAAGCTCTTTAATGAGCTTGAAATCCCTCTGCCTTCTGATTTCTTCGAAGATCACGTAGTCTGGGCCGCTCGCGAGAACGTAGTCCACCGCCCTCTCCAAGTCGCCCTCGATGGGCCCGTAGTAGAGCGGGGTCGAGGCCGCCCTCCTAGCGTGCCCCATAATCCTCGCTATCAGCCCGCGGCCTTGAAGCTTCTCGGCTATCCTCTCCGCGATCGGGTGTGTGTAGAGTTTCTCGAGGTTCAAAGCGAGTATCCCCCTACGCTCCTCTAAGCATTCTCCGACGATCGGGTCGATGATGCTCTCTTCGGGAATCAGGTCTAGCGGGTTCCGGTGGATCACCGCCTCGAGGTTATTGGAGAAGGGCGGCTTGGCGAGGCTTATCCTAAATTCCCCGGTCTCGATTACCATGGCCTCCGGCCTCAGCATGGCCACATCCGCCTCCTCCCTAACCCTAACGGCCGCCATGAGCTCCTCCAGAATCCTATTCAGCTCCTCCTCCCCGCAGGGCTCATCACCGAGCCTGACGACTCGGATCTCGCCGGCCTCCAAGATTCTCGCGAGGGGAGGGGCCCCGATTCTAAGATATAGGCTGAGGACGTTGGGCTTCAGATACTTCTTAAAGCTGAACTCCTCAACCCTCTCGTAGGGCTCGATGTACTCCACGGGTATCCCCTCGGCCTCCGCGATAAGCGCTTGAACGTAATCCGAGGTGTAGAGCCTCCCTCCCTCAGATCTCGCGACGTCCCTTATCAGGGCGTCGATCCTGCCGCTTCTCGCGAGCTTGATGTCCTCGAGGCTCGGCCTCTCCCCCGAGAACCTTATGGCGAGCCCCCTCTCCTCGGCCAGCGCCCTAATCCTCCTAAGCTCCTCGAGGCCCCTCAGCCCGACGTCCTTACCCCTCGAAGCCTGAGCCTGAAGCTCATCGACGACGGCTAGCGGTATTATCAGCTCCCCCTCCGAAAGCTTCCCGGACTCGATAAGCCTGCTCAAAGCCCCGTTTATCACGACGCTCGTATCCGGGATCGCCTTCTCGCCCAATTTCCCCGATAGGCTAGAAGCCCCCCGCGCTCTAAAAGCTTCGCTCCTCCAGAATCCTTATCACCTCGAACACGCTCGCGAGGTCTCTGATGGCGTAGCCGTCGGCGGGACCTCTCGACGGCGACCACCTATCGGCTATGGTCGCTACGTGAACCCCAGCCCTCCTACCCGCAATTACATCTATCATGGTATCGCCGACGTAGAGCGTTCTCCACGGAGCCGATCCGAGGATCTTCAAGGCCTTCAGGATGGGCTCTTCGTGGGGTTTGAGCCTCCTAACATCATTCCTCGAGACGACGGCGTTGAACAATTCCTCTAGATCGAATTTCCTCAGAATCCTCTCCACGCTCCTCCTGCTATTGTTCGAGGCTAAGCCCAGCCCGCATCCGATAGCCCTAAGCCTCCCCAAAACCTCCCTGACGCCGGCCTTAAGCCTGGCCCTCTCAATGGCCTCCGCCTCGTAGGGCTCGAAGCTCTCCTCGAGAACCTTCATCAAAAACTTTCGATCCGCCGACCGATATCTCTCGAGATAGGTTATGATGATCTCGGCCGGCCTCCTGGGGCTTATCCTACCCGGATCTATCCCCCGATCTCTCAAGTTCCTAAGAAAGTCCCGCTTAGCGTCCTCCGACCTGAGCCTCGAGTCGATTAGGGTTCCGTCGAGGTCGAAGATTACGGCCTCTATCCCCATGCCGTTATTAGGATCATGCTATACAGATTCCTAATAACGATTCCCACAGGCCATTCGGAGGAATAACGAGCTTGAGGATAAAGTCATTTGTCTAACAAAAACGTTAAATGGTTTATTCCGGCTTATAAGTGGCTGATGACCGCTGCCATAATCGGCGTCGGGATGACTAGGTTCGGCCGGGATCTAGAGCATCAGCTTCCCGAGCTAGCCTATAAGGCGATCGACGAAGCCCTGAGGGACGCGGGCGTTGATAGAAGGGAGATAGGATACGTTGCCTTCGGGAACGTCGGGGGGTGGAGTAGCGAGTTCTTCCCGCTCCCGATCGTATGCGAGTACGCCGGCCTAAATCCGAGGGGCGGGCTCAGGGTCGAGGCAGCGTGCGCTTCGGGTAGCGCGGCTCTCGCCGTGGCCTGCGCGATGGTCGAATCCGGCTACACGGATCTCGCCCTAGCGGTTGGAGCCGAGCGGATGAACGAGCTTCCAACCCCTCAGGTCGTCGAGCTGCTCGGCCGAGGCGGGAACTTCTTCTGGGAGTTCGAGAGCTTCGGCCTCACCTTCCCGGCCTACTACGCCCTCCTCGCGACGGCTTACATGAGCAGATACGGCGCAACCGAGGAAGACCTCGCCAAGATAGCCGTAAAAAACCACTACTACGGATCGATGAATCCGAAGGCCCAATTCCAGAAGAGGATAACAATCGAGGACGTAATGGGGTCGAGGTATATCGCGTGGCCCCTCAAGCTCTACGACTGCTCGCCGATAACCGACGGAGCCGCTGCCGCGGTCGTCGCGTCCGAGAGGATAGCCTCCAAGCTCACGGACACCCCGATCTGGGTTAAGGCCCAGGGTATGGCAACCGGGACGGCGAATCTAACCATGAGGAGAAGCTTGGTATCGCTTGAAAGCGTGGTCGAGGCCGCGAAGGAAGCCTACGAGAGGGCCGGCGTCGAGAATCCGATAAAGGAATTCGACCTAGCCCTAATCCACGACTGCTTCACCATAGCCGAGATAATAGCCTACGAGGATCTGGGGATAGCGGAGCGAGGGAAAGGCTATCTACTAGCGCGAGAAGAACAAACCTACATCGGGGGACTAATCCCCGTAAACACCGACGGCGGACTGAAGTCGAAAGGCCACCCGATAGGGGCATCAGGCCTCGGAATGGTATACGAAGCGGTTCGACAGCTCAGACAGGAGGTAGACCGTGGAAGACAGGCACCGATAAACAGGGGTCAGGTCTTAATACATAATGTCGGCGGAACGGGCCACTTCGCATACGTTACAATCCTAAGCCTAGAGAAACCCTAACACAAAGAATTTTATGCGACGCCTCTTAAATCCCGAGCCCTAAGAACAAGCTTTTTTCATTGCTTAAAGAGATTAGAATTACTCGAAGGCAGCTTAAGCAATCCCGTTACCCTATCAAGCCTCCTTACAGCCCAAACGAAATCTCTCATTCTCGCCAAGAGCTCTGCCCTATGAAATTCCAAGTCTATAATCCTATCTGCTGGATGGCCCTTCCTACTCATCAAATCTTCTTCTATTCTATGCGCTATCCTGTGGATCTCCTCGTCAATCCTTCTAAGATCTTCGAGTATATCTTCTGGAGGGAAGCTCAGCCGGGCATTTTCGATTAGTGAAGAGGCTTCCTTAGGTGTTAGCTTAATACGCTTCTCCCTTTAAAACGGATATCTTTTGGAAGATTCCTTAATATTATGAGACTTTCCCAAGATACTCTAACCTGAGCTGGAAACCGCCACCCAGGCATTCCGCTCTAAATTCCATCCTCCATCGGACTCAGCCCTAAAAGGCATGAACAACATATCAGATTCTACGTCGTAGAGAATGAGCACGTCCCCCTCTTAATCTGCTTAACCTGATTTAGGTAATACTCCGGATGACCAAATAAGGCTCTTTGAAAGCACTCCGCTTCAGTATCATTTTTACAAACTTCCAATAGGTCGTTGGAGAAGGCCGATAGCATGAATAGGATAAAATTTTTCCGGATTATCGTCCAGAGCTTCGACAGAACTACACACCTACATGGGGGAGTATGGAGGTAAAGGATTCAGCTCGCTAGAAGTTAAGACGTAATTGAGAAATTTATGCTTATTAGCTGCGATCGCCCTTCTCTTTTAGTGAAAGCGATGGACGGCTCCGAAGTCGAGGAGCTTAGGAAGATCGTCAGAAGGCTTGAGGAGAGGGTCGCCCGGCTTGAAGATGCGATTCTATCCGAGGAGGATCTAAGAGATTTGGAGGAAGCTAGAAAGGAGCTAAGAGAGGGGAAGACCATATCCCTCAGGGAAGCTTTGAAGGAGCTTTAGAAGCCTTGGAAGTAAGACTCTCCAGAAAGGCTCACAAGATCTTAAAGACCCTCGGTCCATCAATTAGAGATAGAATCGTTGAAAGGCTTCTAGAACTTGAGGAGAACCCATATCCAGGCGACAGGATTAAGGTTCACGGAATGGAGGGTGTTTATAGGATAAGGGTCGGAGACTACAGGGTATTGTATGAGGTCAGAAGGAAGGAGGGGATAATTCTCGTAATTAAGATAGAGCATAGAAAGCATGCCTACTAGCCTGGGGAAACAAACAGCGTACTCAAATACGTGTTAGCGAGGATATTCTAGAGCCAAGCGAGGAAAATTAGATCTCGGACATTTTAAAAGTCCATTGCGTTATAGATTTCGGGTGGGAGTCCTGGACATTGTTTGTCGAGATGGTATTTGCTTAGCTTTATCTGGGCTTTCAATAGCCTCCTGAACTCGTTCATCGAGAGGTATGTTGTCGGCATTAGTTGCTTAAGCCTCTCGCTCGATAACCCTTCAATTTCTATGGGTATTAGGACTTTTTCGCCCCAGACTGGGTGAGGCTCGTATTCTACGGCTCCTCTAGCCGCTTGAAGTATGAATAACTCCGTTTCCTCGATGGTCGGCGAGGTTCCCCCTATGGGCTCCCTGAATCCATCCGGCCTAGTCTTGAAAATCGGCTGCGGAACCTCGATCTCCTCATCGCCTATTCTCGTCTTCGTCCAAGTATATTGGGCTATAATCCTGCCCGTGGTGTTGAACTGGTAGACCTCTATAGGATCTCCCTCCTCCATCCTCTTCCTCAGCATCTCGTAGAATCTTAGGACGTGTTTCGTCGATGGAACGCCCATGGTGAACGGCTTACAGTATCTCGTCGCGAAGACGACGCCGAACGCGTCCCTTGCCTGAGCGGGATGGCCGATGGTCCTCCCATCCGCTAGAACCTTGGCGGCGAAGGCGGGATCCGCTATCTTAACCCAAGCGTAGTCGGTGAAGTAGCCCGGCGAGAGGAAGATCGCCATGCTCAGGGGGCCGCTCGACTCGACATCGCCCCTGAAATATCCCGTGTCCTCTAGGAAGAAGACGGATCGCGCGTTCCGGTTGAACATGCCGTGGTATTGGAATAGCTTTCCCTCGAGGCTGGGGTTCCCGTTCTCGTCGAACTCCGTGTTCTCGTGAAGAGCCCTCGGGGACATGGCGGCCCTCCAGATCGCGACCTGCCTCCGGTTGACGTTCTCGGTCTTCGTCCACGAACCCCGCTCGGATCCTATCACCCTATCCTCGAAGATCGCGATTATGTCGTCGTTCTTTATCTCCTGATCCTTAACGTAGTCGAGCGGGTTTACCCCGAACTCCCTCACGTAGATTTGGGCGTTCTCCCGGTCCCAGACGTAGAAGCCGTGGGTCGATTTGCCGGATCCCGTCAGCCCCCAGATGCAGACGACCATCCTCCTCTCGCCCCCATCCCTGCGCTTCACCGTGAACTCCCTCAACGCCGCGTGCTCCCCGGTCCCGCCCCGCCTATAGACGTGCATTATCCAGTGGCTTAGGAACCCCTTCTTAACCTCGCCCTGATAGGATGAGCACGTTATGATCGTGTAATCGTGGTTCGGGAATCTTAGAACCATTAGGGGGTGGCCGGTCTCGGGGTTCACCGGGTTCCCGAGGTAGTGGGGTATGCAGATGAGCTCGACGTCGGGCTCCTTCGACGGATCTCCGGGAAAGGCTATCTGGCTCCACCTATACGCTATATCCGGGAACTGGGGGTCGCAGTAAAGCCTGCACCTAAGCTCGACCCTGCTCCCCGGCTTCCCGAGCACCCCATCCACCTTAATCAAGGGGCCTTGGGCGAGGACGTGTTCGAGAACCCTGCGCATTAGAAGCCTGTGCTCGTATCTTAGATCCTCGTCCCTCTCGATCACGGCCGTCCCCTTCTCCGATCTATGCCAGATGTTCGACGCCCAGCCTAGGGACCCGTTCCGATACCTCGTGGCGTAGAGCCTCGCCCTCTCTAGGAGGTCCGGGGGATTGTCTAGGAGGGGTTCGAGGCCGCACCTCCTCTTGAGCTCGAGGATGCGCTTAAATGCCTCCTTGAAGCCGCCGATCGTCAGCTCCTCTATCTTCGGTATCACCTTCGCCTCGCCTATCGCCATCTTCATGACAGGCTAAGCATTCGAAAATAGACCAGCATATAATTATTGGTGAATATGGCCGGCGGATCGACGGATTTCGGCTAGAGGAGGTCTATCGCAAGCTTTGCCAAGACGGCGGAACCCAAGGCCAGGAGGAGGGGGATCGGAAGACCGGGTAGGATCCTCCGCTTCCTAAGGGCTAGGAGGGTGATCGTATAGCCCGCGATTACGGAGCCCGAGGCCAGGGCCGCCGGGATCGCTCCGAGGTATCTCAGGATCGCCGAGACGGCTAGGGAGTAGAAGAAGAGGTCTCCGAGGCCTATGACTAGGTCTCCGGCCTCAACCGTTAAGCCCTTGAGGGTTACCGCGTCCTCCTTCGTTAGGGTTGATAGGTGGCCCTTATACACGGCGACCAGGTCGTAGGCCGAGATCCCGATCATCAAGACTATGAACGTCCAGTAGGGTATGCTCATCCCTATGGCCGAGCCCGCCCCCGCCGCGATATAGGACGCCGCGGCCGACCCCGCCAACCCCCTTCCCCGGATCATCAGGTAGGTTACCAGCGACGCCGCGGCCAAGCTTATCGGGAGCCAGAATCTCAGGATCCAGAGCGAGACCGCGAACCCCATGGATATTATGTTGAAGAGGGTTATCCCGAAGGAGAGGAGCCATATTAGGAGTCCTATGAAGGCTTGGAAGAGCCTGCGCCTCTTCCGCGCGAGGTAGAGGACTACGATCCCCGAGACAGTTATCAGCCCCACGATTATCAAGGTGTTCAGGTAGGGTGCCGGGCTCGCCAGAGCCTCGCTCGGGGGCGTAGCCGGGCTGGGCTCCTCGGCGGGGGCGATGACGAGCGGCGGATACTCTATCCTCGTCTGAAGGGAGAGGCTTGTTAGAATCCAGCTTAGGGCGATTGATAGGATTAGCGGGAAGTAGCTTCTCGGGGAGACGCCGACCTCGGACGACAAGGCCGAGCACAGGTCTTAATCCGCGGAAGATAAACCTTAATCTCTGGAAGGCCGCGTAAGTCTCGATGAAATACAGGCTCATGG
>JAPDJZ010000101.1 GCA_029258815.1 archaeon | reverse complement strand
ACCCTCTCCACGGATTACGCGGAGGAGGTTTCCGAGAAGCTGGGCGAGCTCGTCGAGAGGCTTCCCGAGCCTAGGAGGAGCTATGTTCTGGAGAACGCCGGCAAGTATAGCGCGATAATCGTATGCAAGGATCTCGATGAAGCCGTCGAGTTCATGAATAGATATGCTCCGGAGCACCTCCTAATCGACAGCAAGAGGGCTAGAACGATCTTCAGGAGAATTCGGGGCAAGCTTAGGAACTTCGGAACCCTCTGCCTGAATACGCCGATCTCGGCCGGGAATTACGGGATCGGGCCTAACGCAACCCTCCCGACAGGAGGATACGCCAGGCTCTACTCGGGCCTTAACGTCGATTGCTTTCTGAAGAAGCCTACCGTGGAGGAGGTTAGAGGCGGGAAGGGATTTAGGAAGATGCTCGAGGTCGTCTCGGCCTTAGCCGAGTATGAGGGGTTCCCGGCGCACGCCGAGGCCATGAAGGTGAGGGCTATTCGAAGAGGTTAGTCGAACGCCTGCTTTATCCCAGCTATACTGCCTTTCCTCCACTCGTCCCTGCTTAGAGCGGATCTCAAAGCGTCTCCGAAGGCTCTGAAGGCTGATTCCCAGAGGTGGTGGGGATCCTCGCCCCGCCTCAGGTCTATCTGAATCGTGGCCCTCATCCCTTGGGAGAATCCTTGGAAGAAGGATTCTAGGAACTCCTCCTCCACGTCCTCAACCGCGCCGAATCGTTTGATTGAGGGGTCTCGCGAGATAAAGCATCCAACCCTACCCTCCACGAATACCCTAGCCTCCGAGAAGGCCTCGTCCAAGGCTCCCTGGCTGAATCCGAATCCGCGAATTCCGTGAGCCTCGACCCGCTGGAGGGCGATCTCCCGAAAAGCCCTGCCTAGGGTTATCCCCGAATCCTCCACGATCGTATGCTTAAGCCTTCTGGAAGCCTTAACCTCGAGATCGATATTGAAGCCGGAGTAATATGCCAGAATCTCGAGCATGTGATCCAAGAAGCTTATACCGGTTTCAAGCCTCCAAGCCCTTCTAGCCCCGGCCTCGACCAAGCACCTAACCTCCGTCTCGGCAGTCCTCCTAAGAACCTCGGCGTAATCCAGCCCCCGCCTAAGAACCTTCAAACCTAGATCCAAGCCGGCTTCACCCGAGATCCGGGAAACCGCTGCAGCGAGCCGATATAAAGGTTTAAAAGCCTTAAAGTCGTGGGAAAATCCGCGGAGTGAGCCGGGTGATGGCATACCAACATCGATACCCCTTCTAAACCTCCTTTCAAAGAAGGCTTCGGTGGAAGAGCTTTCTAGGAGAGCGGATTATCGGGGAGGTGGGCTGGAGGAGTGAATGCTAGCTCGGGGTCTAGGGTTATCAGGCTGGCCATACCGAGTAAGGGTAGGCTGAGGGAGCCGGTAATAAGCCTGCTGGAGAAGGCCGGGGTCAAGATACTTCTAAAGGACGAGAATAAGCTGCTCTCATCCCCGACCTCGAGGCCGGACATACACGCCGTATTCATGAGGGCGGAAGATATCCCGATCTTCGTCGAGGTCGGCGCGGCCGATGTGGGGATAACCGGGCTCGATCTAATCCTCGAGCGGGAAGCCGATGTAGAGGAGCTTCTAGATCTAGGGGTCGGCGCCGCCGAGATCGTTCTAGCGGTTTCGCAGGAGTCGGGCGTAAACTCCGTTGGGGATCTGCCGGATGGGGCTAGGATAGCGACGAGATACGTGAACCTAGCTAGGAAGCTTCTCGGGAAGCTCGCCCCCGACAAGGATTTTAGGATAATCGAGATAGGCGGCGCGGCGGAGGTCATGCCGATGCTCGGGGTAGCTGATGCGATAATAGACGTGAGGTCGACGGGAGTAACCCTGAGAACCCACAGCTTGAAGGTAGTCGAGGTTCTCCTGAAGTCCTCGGCGAGGCTCATCGCCAACAAGAACCTCCCGGAGGAGAAGCGGGAGGCTGTTGAGAAGCTTAGGCTGATGCTCGAGGGGGTCTTGAACGCCGCTAGGAAGAAGATGGTGATGATGAACGTTCCGGATAGATGCCTTAGAAAGGTCGTCGAGATAATACCGTCCATGAGCGGCCCCACGATAGCGAAGGTCGAGGCCGAGGAGCCCATGTGGGAGGTATACGCCGTCGTCGACGAAGACGAGGTCTACGACGTGGTGGTCGAGGCGAAGAAGCGGGGGGCGAGGGACATCGTGATCCTAGACATCGAGAAGATCGTGCCGTAGGAGGGTGGGGAAGCGTGGAGATAATACCGTCGATAGATATCTCAGATGGGAGGTGCGTGAAGAGGGTTAAGGGCAGGGCGGGGACGGGGCTAAGCTTGGGAGACCCGGTCGAGCAGGCGCTGAGGTGGGAGAAGCGCGGAGCGCGGAGGCTTCACGTGGTCGATCTCGACGGAGCCGCTAGAGGATACCCGGTGAACAGAGAAGTGATCGAGAAGATTTTGAGGACCGTCTCCATCCCCGTTCAGGTCGGGGGAGGTATTAGGGAGGTGGAGCACGCGATCCGATATCTCGAGCATGGGGCGAGGTGGATTATACTCGGAACAGGTATCTTGGAGGACCCGAGCCTCCTCGAGAAGCTCATCGGCGAGCTGGGGCCTCGGAGGATTATAGCGGCGCTGGACTACGACGAGCGCGGAAACCTAGTTAAACGGGGCTGGGCGCATAAGACCGGGATAAGCGTTATCGAGTATGCTCGGGAATTGGACGGCTTAAACCTCGAGGCGTTCCTCTGCACCTACACCCCCCTTGAGGGGACCATGAAGGGCGTGGATCTGGTAACTGTTAGAATGCTTACGGAGAAGCTTAAAACCCCGGTAATCTACGCCGGGGGGATCAGGAGCATCGAGGATCTGAAGCTTTTGAGAGAGGCCGGCGTAAAGGGCGTGGTTATAGGGATGGCCCTATATACGGGTAGGATAAGATTAGAGAAAGCGATTGAGCTCTGCGGGTGAGGGAGGCTTGGCCCTCGCGAAGCGCATAATTCCATGCCTAGACGTTTTGGCCGGGAAGGTCGTTAAGGGGATACAGTTCAAGAACCTTAGGCTCGCGGGAGACCCGCCCAAGCTCGCGAGGCTCTACGAGGAACAGGGAGCGGATGAAATAGTCTTCCTAGACATCGGGGCTTCTCCGGAGAATCGAAGAATTCTGATCGACGTCGTTAGAAGGACCGCGCGTGAGCTCTCCATCCCTCTAGCGGTCGGCGGGGGAATAAGATCTATCAAGGATATGGAGGAGGTTTTATGCAGCGGGGCTGATAAGATCTCGGTGAACACGGCGGCCGTAAAGAATCCCTCGATAATAAGCGAGGGAGCCGAGATCTTCGGGAGCCAGTGCGTGGTCGTCGCGATAGATGCTAAGCGTAGGGATGGGTGGTGGGAGGTTTACATCTGCGGCGGCAGGGAGCCCACAGGATTGGACGCCGTCGAATGGGCTAAGAAGGTTGAGAGGCTCGGGGCGGGCGAGATACTCTTAACGAGCATGGATAGGGATGGGACGACCTCTGGCTACGACCTAGAACTGACTAGGGCGGTCTCGGAGAGCGTGAACATACCGGTTATAGCGAGCGGGGGAGCCGGGGAGCCGAGGCACATCTACGAAGTTCTCACGATCGGGAAGGCGGACGCCGCCCTAGCGGCCTCGATCTTCCACTACGGGGTCTACACGGTTCGAAGCATTAAGGAATACTTAAGGAGCAGAGGCGTCCCCGTCAGGCTCGACTAGGAGGTGGGCGCGGATCGAATGAGCCTAGAAGTTCTGAGGGAGCTTTACGAGGTCGTGGTTGATAGGAGGAGGAACCCGGTCGAGGGCTCTTATACTTGCGAGCTCTTCGGCGAGGGATTGGATAAGATTCTGAAGAAGATCGGAGAGGAGTCCGCCGAGCTGATCATAGCCGGCGGGAAGCTCGATAGGAGCGGGATAGTTTACGAGGCCGCCGACCTGCTCTATCACCTGATAGTTCTCCTAGTCTATGCCGGGGTCGATCTCGGGGAAGTGATGCATGAGCTTGAGCGGAGGAGAGGTAAGCGTAGCGATCGTTAACTACGGGGTTGGGAACCTGCTGAGCATTTACACGGGTCTCGAGAGGGTTGGGGCCGAGCCCAAGATAGTAGACGAGATCGGGGAGGCTGAGGAGTTGGATGCCGTGGTCTTCCCGGGAGTCGGCGCGTTTAAGCCAGCGATGGGGAAGCTGGAAAAGAGTAAGGAGCTGACCTCGAGGATGTTAGAAGAGAAGCCCGTCTTGGGAATATGCTTAGGGATGCAGCTGCTCTACGAGAGGAGCGAGGAAGGATGCGAGCCGGGCGAGTACCTTAGGGGCTTCGGGGCGTTCCACGGAACCGTTAGGAGGATAACGGGCCCCGTTAAGGTTCCGCAGATGGGCTGGAACACGCTTAGAGTCGTGAAGCCCGAATGCCCAATCCTAGAAGGCATCCCGAACGGGGCATACGTCTACTACGCGAACTCCTACGCCGCAGCGCCGTCCGACGAAACGTGCGCAACGACGTTTTACGGCATCGAGTTCTCGGCGGTTTCTTGGCGCGAGAACGTTTTCGGAACGCAATTCCATCCGGAGAAGAGCGGGATATGGGGGTTGAGGGTTTTGAGAAACTTCGTTGAATGCGCTTGGAGGTGGTGTAGGAGATGAAGCTGAGCTTGGAGGAAGCCGAGAGGATAGCTGATAGGCTTTGGTATAGGAACGTTGATGGCACGGTCGTCGCCGTGGTCCAGGACGCGGAGACCAAGGAGGTTCTCATGGTAGCTTACATGAATAGGGAGGCGCTTATCAGAACCCTAACAACCGGCCGAATGCACTACTGGAGCCTAAGCAGGAGGAGGATCTGGATGAAGGGCGAGACCTCTGGGAACGTTCAGGATCTGGTCAAGGCGTACGTCGACTGCGATGGAGACGCGGTTCTCTTTCTGGTCAGGCAGCACGGGGTCGCGTGCCACGAGGGCTTCAAGTCATGCTTCCATAATGAGGTCAAATCCGAGTAGAGTCCCGGTCTCCGCTTCCCGCGGGGCGGTGGCCCTCGAGCCTGCATATAATCGACGCGATTATCGCTGATGATATTATGACCGCTATTATCGCGGTGTATATCTCTAGGTCTATTATCCCCAGTTCAAGCCCGAAGAGGGCCGCGACTATCCCGAAGGTTAGCCTTAGGTTGAAGGTGAGCCCGACGAATCTGGAGAACTCCTCGCTGGCTCCGAAGAGCTTTCTGAACACCAGCTTGGCCGAATAGTATTTCGTTAAGAGAGCCGCCGGCAGGAAAACGGCGATGTATAGTAGGCTCATGACGCCTAGGGCTGAGAACTTGAGGTAGGATCCCGCCTTGAAGAAGAATATCGGCGAGAAGAAGGCGAACACTATCCCCCTGAGCTTCTCCACCAAGATCTCGTGCTCCTCCAGGATCTCAGAGAAGAGGAAGCCCATTAGGAAGGCTAGGACGGCCTCGCTTATCATAACCCTCTCGGCGAAGAAGAGGAGCGCGAGCAAGACGAGCAGGAGGAATTTCAACTCTATCTCGGACAGGTTCTCCCTGTATCTGGCGAAGAGCCTCTTACCGATCCTCGGGGCGTGCCACATGAAGAAGGCTAAGACCATTAGCAACACAGCGGTGAACAGGTTTACGGCGACGAAGACCGCGGTGAGCGAGATCATGCTGAAGACGTCTATCAGCATGGCGGCCGATAAAACCACGTGGCCCATCTCGAGGTTTAGAAAGCCGCGCTCCCTTAGAATGGGGTAGAGTAGGGCGAGCGACGTGGTCGAGAGGGCTATGGCGATGAGGGCGGCCCTTCTAAGATCGGGCGATACGAGGAAGGAGAGAGCGAATATCACGGCGAATGGTATGAAGTACGCTGAGAGCGCTAAGGCCGAGCTTCTCCCGAGATTCTTCCTAAGCTCATCCTTGTCGATCTCCAACCCGGCGAGAAACATTAAGCCGAGTATCCCGTAGTTCGCTATGAAGTCCATCCACGCGAAAGAGGACGTATCCAGTATGTTCCCGCCGATAACCCCGGCGACGATCTCCAATATGGCCGTCGGAAACCCCATCTCTAGGGAGATCAAGCCGAAGATCACTACGAGGAGAATCACCCAGAGCTCGCTCATCCTCTCATCCGCGCGGATGGCCATGAGGACTTTAACGCGACCATATTAATCCTCCCGCCAGCGCCCAGCGAGATCCCCGTATGCGGCGCCCGAAAGCCCTTCTAAAAGGTTATATGAAGCCGAGGGAGAGTAGTAGGCGGAGTGGGAGCATGGCTTGGGAGAGGTGGTGGAGGAGGAGATCGCCCTTCAGCAGAATCTTCGAGGAGATGGAGAGGATGATGAGGGAATTCGATGAGATGTTCTCGAAATCGTTCGAGGAGCTCGAGCGGGAGATCCCGAGAAACCTCATCAGGGAGAGGAGAACCGAGAGGGGGCGCATTAGAGAGATCGGGCCGATAGTCTACGGCTATTCGATTAGGATCGGTCCTGACGGGAAGCCGGTGATCAGAGAGTTCGGAAACGTTAGGCCGGGCAGGGAGACCGAGATAGTCGAGCTCAGCGAGGCGAGGGAGCCTCTCGTGGACGTTTACGAGGAGGAGGACGTGATTAAGGTCGTGGCGGAGGTTCCCGGGGTTGATAAAAACGACATAAACCTGAACGCGAGCGAGCGGAAGCTGATAATCTCCGTGGATACGCCGCAGAGGAAATACTACAAGGAGGTGGATCTGCCGGCCGAGGTGGATCCGCAGTCGGCCAAGGCGACCTATAAGAACGGCGTCCTCGAGGTTGTTTTAAGGAAGGTCGGAAAGGGGGAGAAGGGCGTTAAAATAAAGGTGGAGTAGCCTCCCGGAGGCTCTACATTACTTCGAGAAGCGGGACCCCGAGTAGGTTCAGGACTATCGAGAAGACGGTCGTGAAGGCTTTAACGACCGCGAGCCTAAACTTCCTCACATTTTCTTCCGCCTGAAGGACGGGGGCGTGCTCGTAGAATACGTTGAACTCCGAGGCAAGCTTATAGGCGTAGTTGGCCAGGGGCTTTATCATCAGGTTGGATGGAAACTCGTCTAGGAGAATTGGGAGATAGGACATCCTCCTTAGAAGCCTCTTCTCATCCTCGCCTATCTCGCCGTAGGGCTGGGTCGAGTAGCTGGAATCCGCCTTCTCTAAGATCCTGCAGGCCCTCGCGTAGGTGTATTGCAGGTATGGCCCCGTGTCCCCCTCGAGCTTCAACATCTCGTCGGTGTCTAGTATTATGGGCTTGTCGAGGTCCTGCTTGATGAGCGAGTATCTTAGAGCCGCGACGGCGATCTTCTCGGCGTTCTCCTCCACCCTATCCGCGCCCCACTCCGGGTGCCTCCGCCTAACCTCCTCGCCCGCTCTAGCCTTAAGCATATCGAGCATCCGATCCGCTTTCACGTATAGCCCCCGCCTGCCGCTCATATGAACGATCTTCTGATCCGGCTCGGGCTCGTATCCCATCCTCTTGGCGTCCTTTCTGCTCAGGGCGACGACCTCGTATCCGTAGTGGATGTACTTCTCGAACTCTAGGCCGAGGAGCTTTAGAGCGTATCTCACGATCTCCTGCGGCCTCTTCTGCCTAACGTCTATGACGTTTATCACTCTCTCGACATTATCCCGAATAGGTTTTCTTAGCTCGCCATCTTTGGAGGTTATGTAGATCGGGCTTCCATCCGGATTCTCTCCAAAAAGATCGTACTCGAAGTCCTTGGATGTTCCGCCGAGCTTCCAAGCGGCGTAGGCTATATCCCTGGCCGTGTAGGTCGTCGTTCCGTCGCTCCTCACCAGAACCTCGTCGCCCTCTCTGGATAGTATCGGGTGGCCTGAGAGGTCTAGAAGCCAGCATCCGGCCTTGGATCCCTCGGCCGCGTAGTACACCGCCCTCCGCCTCCTCAGCTTCTCGAAAACCTCCTCCCACAGCCCGTACTCCAGGATCGCGCTCTCCAAGTTCAGTATATCGTATCTAGCCCCAAGCCTTCGGCAGGTCTCGAGCTGATCTCTCAGAACCTTCTCGACCACGAGCTTATTGAGCCTGAACGCTTCACCGCTTCCCGACTCGATCTCCCTCACTATCCTCCTCCTCTCCTCGGCTAGGCTCGGGTCGGATTCAGCCCTCCTAACCGATTCGACGTAGACCACGTCTCCGCAGTATTCGTCGAACCTCGCGTTGGGCGGGGGCTCAAGCGGGTATCCGAGCTTCGTGAACCCTAGTATCAGGTCTGCCATCTGAGCTCCGCTGTCGTCGACGTAGTTCAAGACCACGACCTCGTAGCCTAGGAACCGGAAGATTCTGGAGAGGGTATCGCCCAGGCAGACGTTCCGGGCGTGGCCCACGTGGAGGGGCTTGTTCGGATTGACGCTCGTATGCTCTATAATTATCCTCCTCCCCTCCCCGATCCCCGAAGACCCGTAGCCCGCCCCCTCCGAGAATATCTCATCCAGAATCGCCTTAGCATACCTAGTCCAGTCGACCTTGAAGTTCAGGTAGCCGTTGACGTGTTCCACGGACTCGACCAGCTCCGCCTCGGATAGGTCGATTCTAGAGGCGAGATCCTCCGCAACCTCCCTCGGATCCCTCTTAAGCTCCCTAGCGACGAGGAAAGCCGCCGTCGAGGTTACCTCCCCGAATCGAGGGTCTCTCGAGGGCTGGACTGCGGGCTTCGCCACGCCCGTCCTCGCGAGAAGCCTCTCCGCCTCCGATAGAAGCCTCCTCAAGCCCATCGGGCTATCCGCCTCCAAACCGCCTAGGGATCTGTTAAACCCTTCCCCAGCGGCATCGGCCTCAGCATCTTTTATTAATCGACCTTGAAGAACGTTCTTCTAGGCGGAGAGATGCCGGCAAACCTCCCAGCCGAGGCCGAGAAGGCTCTCGCGAGGTATCAGGCCGCCAGAACCATCGAGGATAAGATCAGGGCTTTAGAGGAGGCTCTAAGCCTAATTCCGGATCATAAGGGAACCGAGAAGCTTAGGGGCAGGATCAAGCGGAGGATAGCGGAGCTTAGGAGGGAGGCCGAGCGGAGGGCCTCGCTGAGAGCTACGAGAAAAGACTATTTCCATATCCCGAAGGAGGGCGCCGCGCAGGTGGCGATCATAGGCTCGGCGAACTCGGGCAAGTCGAGTCTCCTAAAAGCCCTAACCAACGCCAAGCCCCAGGTGAGCGATTACCCGCTTACGACGACCCTCCCAGCCCCGGGGATGATGGTCTACGAGGATGTCGAGATCCAGCTGGTGGAGCTTCCGGCGATCCTAACCGAGGGCCTCAAGGAAACCCACTTCACGAATAGGTCCATAGGGTTCGCGAAAAACTCCGACCTAATCCTGATAGTCCTCGACGGATCCGCGAACCCCGCCGGCCAGCTCGAGAAGATACTTAGGATCCTAGACGAGTCTGGGATAACCCTGAAGCCTAAGCGATGCGAGATAGAGATCGAGAAGAAGGATAGCGGCGGCATAAGGTTCGTGATCTTCGGAAGGCTGAGAGCGGATCAAAGGGAGATAATGGACCTGCTTAGATCGATAGGGATAAGGAACGCGGTCGTGAAGGTTAGCGGCGACGCGGAGCCCGAAGACTTCGAGGATCTAATCATAAGGGATCTCAAGCATAAGAAGGCGGTGATCGCTGTGAACAAATTCGATCGAGCGAATTCGAGCGTCTTGAAGGAGCTTAGAAAGATCATCGGCGTAGAGGAGGTTCCGATCCTAGGCGTCTCGGCGATCGGAGGCGAGGGATTGGAGGAGCTTAAGCGCGGGATATTCGACTCACTGAGCCTGATAAGGGTTTATACGAGGAAGGATGGGATGCGATCCGATAAGCCGCTAATCCTCCCGAGGAGCTCCACCGTGAGGGATCTGGCGGAGCTAATCCATCGAGACTTCGCCCGTAAGATGAAATATGCGAAGGTCTGGGGCCGGTCGGTTAAGGTTCAGGGCCAGAGGGTGGGGCCGGACCACGTTTTAGAGGATGGGGACGTCGTCGAGTTGAGGATCTGAGAGGCCGAGCGCCTTGAGGTTCAAATGCTTCGCGACGACCGTATTCGGCCTCGAGGATTATGCCGCCGAGGAATGTCGGGAGCTGATAGGGGTTGACGCGAAGCCGGACGTCGGGAAGATAATGTTCGAAGCCGACCTAAGCCGGATAATCAGGCTTAACCTAGCCTCAAGAACCCTTCACAGGGTATTCGTCATGCTCGCGAGGGCCCGCGCCGAGACGTTGGAGGACGTGTACAGGGCTGCGAGGAGCGTGGATTACACGCCTTTCAT
This sequence comes from archaeon, assembly GCA_029258815.1. Lineage (GTDB taxonomy): Archaea > Thermoproteota > Nitrososphaeria_A > Caldarchaeales > Wolframiiraptoraceae > Wolframiiraptor. The sequence continues at coordinate 2,047 of JAPDJZ010000101.1, read as the reverse complement.
CGGGCGGGATCAGAGCTTCGCGGTTCGGGGCGAGAGGCATTCGAGGGATAAGCCTTTCACGAGCCTAGATATGGCCGCCGCGGTCGGAAGGGCGGTCATCGAGAGCTTTAAGGAGGAGACCGGGGTGAGGCTTGAGGTGAACCTCGACCAGCCCGACGTCCAGCTCTACTGCCTAATCCGAGACTCGGAATTCATCCTAGGCCTCGATACGACCGGAAAGTCCCTTCATCGAAGATTCTACAGGGTTTACCATCATCGGGCGGCCCTCCAGCCGACGATAGCGGCCTGCATGCTTAGGGTTGCGGGATGGAGGAGGAGCGAGATCCTCTTAGACCCGATGTGCGGAAGCGGAACGATCCCGATCGAGGCCGCGCTCTCAGCCCTCAGGATAGCGCCCGGAGCTAAGCGGCTTAGCGAGCTAGCATTCCAGAAGCTTAGATTCGTGGATTCCAAGCTGGTTGAGAAGATTCTGAAAGAGCTTGAAGACGAATTCGATACGGGCTTCGATCCGAGGATAATAGGTTCTGACGCCTCGCCTAAGAGTATTGATGGCGCTAGGAGGAACGCCGAGAAGGCTGGAGTCCATGAGAAGATAAGGCTTTTGGTCGGAGACGTCTTCAAGCTCGGCGAGTGGCTCGAGGAGAGCCCGGATCACGTCGTAATGAATCCGCCCTACGGGATTAGAATGGGGATTAGGAAGATCGAGGAGTTCTACGAAAAAGCCTGTAGGGCGATCGCCGAGGCGGCTCCGAGCGCTAGGCTAACCGCGATAGTCTCGAAGCCAACGATATTCGCGAGAGCGTTAGAGAAGGCGGGATACGAGATAACCTTCAGGAGGCAGATAATGTATGGCAGGCTTAACGCCTTCGTAGTCTCCGCCGAGCGCTAGGCTCTGGCCACACAGCGCCCTACTAGAGGAAGCTTTAGCCCATGATGGATGGCCAAGCCGCGGTAAGTTAATCTTGTAGCCGGGTCGGCGGTCTCCGAAAAATGGACCCATTCGAGCGCGATATCCTCGCGGTTAAGGAGGCGCTTCAGCGGAGATACGGGCCGGGGGCTCGGAGGGGGATCGAGGAGGTCTCCGAGAAGCTCATAGCGCTTCACAGGCGGAATCAAGTGAAGATAAACCACTCGGTCATGGAGCTCGTTCTAGCCGCCTACCTAATCGATCGAGGATACGCCGTCGATCCCGAGCATCCCTTGAAAAATGATCTAATCGCCGATCTGATGGCGTGGAGGGATGGTAGAAGCATGATAGTCGAGGTTGAAACGGGATTCACGTCGCCCGAGAACGCCCTAGACCCACAAGCGTATCTAACGGCACGCGTCATAAGCAAGCTCGCCAGATACAGCCTCCACGCGGATAGGTTCAGCCTCGCAACCCCAGCCCATAACATCCTCCAAATCCCGAAAACCCTGCTAAAGCCTTCTCGAAGAAGGAAGGCCGAGGACGTAAATCTACTAAAGAGGCTCTGTGATAGATACTACAAGACGCCCGAGATCGCCTTGGAAAAGCTAACGAAGATGAGGCTACACTCGATCTACATAATCAACGTAGACCTACTCGACGTGGTAAAACTAACCCCGAGAAGATATCTCGAGAGATTCGGCAACCTATGCCCGGATAAAAGGCTACTAAAAAGATACTTAGGGGCTGGCCTTCGGAGGAGCGTGGCCTACGAGCACCCCACTACGTGAGCTTCACCCTCGGGGCGGAGCGCCCTTCAGCCCCATCACGCACCCACCTTCGAGGACCGCTTGCGCGGCGCTCACGATGGTGGACGCGTGATGCACCGCAGGAGTAGCTTTCCGGGGCATCCCCCGGGAGGCGTCCTCCTGCAGGCGCTTCCTCCTCTTCCGGCCAGCCCGTTAACTATTTGGCGTCGGGGGGTGGATAAGGCTTTCGCTTTTTGCTGTCTTAGGTTATACCGGGGGATTTAAGCGGTATATAGGTCTCGGCTAGGCTTGCTCGTGGCTGAGCTTTCGGGCCAGCCGCTCCATCAGCCGATCGTAGACGTCGGCGAACACCTTGTAGATTCTTTTTCCG
>JAPDJZ010000010.1 GCA_029258815.1 archaeon | reverse complement strand
TCCTGATATTCTTCCCGAGCGAATCTTCTTGGGATCTCGCTAAGCTCTTCAGCCTCTTCCTCCTCTGCTACGGCCTCCTGAAGGTGTACGTGCGCGGCTTCGAGGATCAGGTTACCGAGGTTTTCGCGATCCTCGCGGTCTTCCTCCTCTCGAACTACGTCTTCACGCCTCAGATGGTTCTCTGGATCCTGCCGCTCCTAGCAGCCATGGGAAGGATGCCGATACCCTACTTCGGCCTCGAGCTAGCGAATTCCATGATAATCCTGCTGTGGTTCGAGTCTCCGAACCCGGTCGAGCTGGGATCTCTCCCCCAATACTTCGCCCTCCTAAGAGCTTTAATGCTCTTCATGATCTTGCTTGAAGCGTATTTCGGCTTCGGGAGGATTAGGTCTGAGCGGAAGGATTAGGCGCCTGCTTCGCATCGGGTCGAGGCGGAGGCTTAGGATCTGGCTCCTAGCCATAACCCTGGCGGTGGTCGCGTTGAAGGCGGTGATAATCCCCTATCCCTGGCCATCGGCTCCGCCGGAGGAGTGCACGTACCCGCCTATCGAGGGAGCTAAGTGCGGCTTCATCTTCGACGAGGCACACTACGTCCCCGCGGCTAGGAGGATGCTAAGGGGCGAGGCCGTGAACAACGAGCACCCGCCCTTCTCGAAGTTCATCATGATCCTAGGGATCCTCCTCTTCGGAGATAACCCATACGGCTGGAGAACCTTGATAAGCCTATGCGGCGCCGCGTCCGTCTACCTGCTCGGCCTCCTAGCCTACGAGCTTACGGGAAGCTACAGGGCGTCGATCCTCGCGGCCGTCCTATTCGGCTTCGACATAACCTCGTTCAACATAGGCTCGATAGCCATGCTCGATGCCCCAGCCCTGATGTTCTCCCTCCTCGGAGCGCTACTATACCTCAGAGGTAGGCTCATCCCGGCCGGCGCGGCCCTAGGCCTAGCATCACTCTCGAAAACCTCCGCGCCCCTGGTGATCCTAGCAATTCTAGTCTACGAGGCACTTAGAAGCGGATACGGCGCCGGAAGCCTTAGAGAATCCCTCGGAAGCTGGCTGAGGGCGGTTGAGAGGGTCGGCTTCGTCGCGGCGCTCGTCCTACTCCTGGGCCTAGGAGCCTACGATTACTACTACGGCGCGTACCGGACGCCCTTCGAGCATCTGAACTACATCTTAACCTACCACTCGTCCCTAACCTTCTCGGAGAGCGATGAGGTCTCCATGCCCCTAAGCTGGACGAATCCGCTGTTCCAGTTCTCGAGGAGGAGCTACTATGTCGTCGCCGTAAGCGTCGATAGCCTGAAGACCTATCACCCGATAGCGTATTACGGCATGCAGACCCCGCTCTGGTGGATGAGCTGGGTCGTCTTCGCCTTCTCGGCATACTTCTCTTACCTTAAGCTTAGGAGGGGCGAGTTCCCGAAGCTCGAGTTCTTCATACTCTGCTGGCTCGCGACGAACTACCTGATCTACTTCCCCCTAGCCCATCTGCTTCATCGATGGGTTTACCCCTTCTACTTCTACATGGCGGTCCCCGCGATAGCGGTAGGCTTGCCGAAGCTTCTCGAGGGAGATCTGATTTCGGAGGTCGTGCTCTACGGATTAACCGCGGTCCAAGTAGCATGGTTCCTAGTATTCTTCCCGGTTAAAGCCGAATGGTATGCCGACATACTCCTCAAGCTTGGGATTCAGGTCTAGTCGGGGCCGTTGCCATAACGTAGCCCAGCCAGGCCGCGATGAAGCATAGGGCTAGGACGACTAGGAGAACTGGAATTCTTATGGCGAGGTCGGGGTCTAGCGGGAGAAGGCCGAAGAACCAGAGGACATAGAACGCGGCGAAGCCCGCGGATCCGGCGGTTATAAGCAGCCCGACGACCCTGGCCAGCCTCACCATCTCCATCGGTCTCTGAAATCCATCGATCGCCTTAAATACCCCACCCTCCCGGACGCCTAAAGAGCTTTTATCTCGGATCTAGCTTCTAGAGGCGTCGCGGGATGACCGAGCGCGAGGAAATCTATAAGCTTCGCGGCAAGACGCTCCAAGTCTATCTGTATATGCTTAGGAGGGGCGAGCCGCTGGGCGTTAGGGAGCTTCAGAGGGCTTTGGGGTTCTCGAGCCCCAGCGTTGCCCATCATCATCTGGAGAAGCTTAAGGATATGAGGCTCGTCTCCCGGGATGAGCGGGGTAGATATCTGGCCGTTGAGAAGGTGGATATAGGCGTTCTCAAGCTATTCGTGATGATCGGGGGGAGGCTCGTCCCCCGGATGCTCTTCTACGCGGTCTTCCTAACGGCTTTGCTCACCCTCTACCTAATGAGGAGCTTTCCAATCCTAGATCTCCACGCGGCGGCCATCGGAGCCCTCTCCTCAATCTTCTTCTGGATCGAGACGGCGAGGCTGTGGAGGCATAAACTCTGGTAGCGCGTTCTAATCCATAGACTTATGGGCTTCGAGGAGGTGGTAAAGGCGTGGGCAGACGGGCGGTAATGGTAGTCCTCGCGGCCATCCTCCTCGCCCTGGCGGTGGACTCGATCCTAGGCTACGCTCAATCGATTGTTCGAGAAGCCGCAGCAGCCCGGATGCCGGCTATCCAGCCCTACGGGGAGGCGGAAAAAGCCAGGGCCCCGCCGAAGATCACGAAGCCCGCAGCCACCACTACCTCTGCGGTAGTCGCCGGAGAAGCTCCGGAAATGGCGCTATCCCCGGGGATGAGCTTCAGAAGAGCCCGCGAGGAGCTTATACCCCTAGCCGTGGATCTGAGCCTCGCGCTGATAATCGCCGTGACCGCCTTAGCGGCTCTCAAGCGCTTTCGGGGTTAAAGGATAAATCGGAGGAGAACGAAGAGCAGATCGGGAACTTGAGTAAGCAGGAGATACTCGATTGGCTTAAAGAGCTCGTCTACGAGATAGACGTAAAGAAATGGCTGAGGCTCCTCCGCGGCCTCGCGATCTTCATAATCGCCGTACTGATCCTATCCTACGTAACCGACTACATTCTCCACTATAAGATAGAAATGACTTTCGGGCTTCGGGGATTCGAGGGGCTCACGCCCACAACTCCGGACTTCGGCTCGATAGTAGCCGCTAGGAGCGTTCAATCCGTTATAATGCTGTTCATAATAGTGATGGCGATACTCCTCGTCGCCATGTTCACGGGAAGAGACCTGAACTTGGTGAAGCTCCTCACCCTGGTATTCCACTCCTTCATAGTGGTTGCGGTCTTCGCTTCCCTCCAAGCCCCCCTAGCCCTCCAAGTGCCGAGGGCGTCTTTTATGATAGTCGACGTAAGCTTCCAGAACGTTACGTTTAGAAACGCGGACCTAATCGGGACGACTCCTAAAGGCGAGATACGGATCTCGGCGGATGTTGTTAGGGTCGGATACCTCAGGGCTTTCAGAGCCTACCCCAACCTGACCCTGCCCGACTGGTCGTATCTGGGGGTGAGCGAGGCCGAGGAGGCCCTGAGGAACACCCAGACCTATATGAATATGAGTGGGGTTTCTTGGTTCGAGGGGGGCGTTGAGAAGATATCGGATAAGGTCGATCTATGCACGGGGAATTGGAGCGACGTAAGCTATGATAGGCTCTTAGGGAGAACCTCGATCAGGCTTAGCGAGGATATACCGCTTCAAGAGTATCTATTAAGCCTGTTCTCCATGTTCTCGACCCTGGGGCTGGTCGTATATAATACGGCGGGCTTTAGGAAGCTGTACGAAGCGTCTTGGAAGGCCACGATAGCGGTCGGACTAATAATGTTCATACTATTGATGTTCTTCGGAAGCCTCTAGCGGGCCGCGCCCCCCTTCTCATCTATCTCCCCCCTGAAGATCCTAGTGCTTGAGATGGGCTTTCCATCCCATGCTAGGACGAGGGGGCAGACGACGATTTCGAGGGGCCTCATCCCGCGCTTAACTCGGATCCTATTTATCTCGGCTCCCCGGAAGTAGGTGAACGGGCTCGTAACGAGAGCCTCTATGCCCGGGTCCTCCACCGCCACCCCGTAGGGATCCTCCAAGGGAATTATCTTACACCTGTTAAGCCAGCCCAGCTCCGCGAGAACGCGCTTAAGCCCCCGAACCCTTTCCTCGAACGGCGGGACCGGATACTCCTTGCCCAGAGTCCTCGCAAACCCGTCCGTGGTAACGCCTATGATGAGCCTCTCGCCTGATCTAACCCCGACCGAGAGGAGCATTAGGTGGCCGTAGTGGATTTTGCTGAAGGTTCCGCCTAAAGCCGCCAGCCTATGGCTAGGCTCGCGGATGGGCTTGGAGATCTCCTCTTCAACTTCTCTAGGGGTTCTTCTAAGCTCATCCAGGATTACGAGCGCCTCCCCCAGCGGGATGGACATGAGCTTCGAAAGCTCCTCAGCGGTTATATCAGGCTTCTCGGGGAGGATCTTATCCCTAACCTCGATTTTACGTGCTTCGAAATTCGGAATGCTTTTAACGGCTTCGACGAGGATGCCCCAGCAAGGACTCAGCTTAAGCTCCTTCTCCAAAAGCTTCCTCAAGCCTCATCACAGCCCGCTGCAAGAATTCGTATCGGATGGGAGGAAGCCACGTTATAATCTTTTTATTATACGCTTAGGCTCGGATGGATGGCGAGCGTTAGATGAAGCTGGAGGAGGTCGAGAGGAGGATTCGAGCGATTGAAAGGGATCTGAGGTATTGCGAGGGCCTCCTAGATAGGGAGGCTAGGATGGAATTCGCGAAGCTGATCTTGGAGGAGCTTTCCGGGGAGGTTCGAAAGCTTCTCCCAAAGAATATCCCCGAAGCTCTAAGAGGCAGGCTATCCAGCATAGAGCTAAGGATAAGAATCCTATATCATAGGGCTAACGCGCTTCTCTCGCTTCAGGAGGAGTAGCGCGCCTAGACCCGGATTACGTTGTGCCCGCTCGCCTTCCTCAGCCTATTCATTATCGTCAGCCCGAGACCCTTTTCCTCGAACCCCTCGCATATCGCCAGATCCAGATCTAGGTCGTCCAGCTCCCTCAAAACCCTAAACAAGTTCTTCGCAACCTCGTAGGGATTTTCCCGGGATCCTAGAACGAGAACCCTAAACCCCCTGAGGGAATAGTATCCGCTCGTCTCCCGCGAGGCAAGAATAGCTATCCTCAAACCCTTGGACGCCTCCCTCTCAGCTATCTCGGAAACCGTGGAGGCGTATGCCTCGTAGTCGTCATAGCGCTCCGCCTCAACGAGCTTAATCGGGGTCTTCGGAGCATAATGCCTATACCTCGTCCCCGGCGAGAGGGCGGCCTCGGCCTCGGCAAGCCCCCTAGCGTAGGCCGGAATCTCTATCCCGAAACCCAGAACCCTCTCAAGCTCCTCGACGGGTATAGGGCCGGGCCTTAGAAGCCTCGGAGGTCTAACCGTTACATCGATTATCGTCGACTCAACTCCGAAGAGCGTCTCGCCGCCGTCGATGATAAGCTCTATCCTCCCATAAAGATCCCTGATGACGTGCTCGGCCGTCGTGGGGGATGGCCTGCCCGCGAGGTTCGCGCTCGGAGCGGCTATCGGAACGCCGCAGAGCTTAATCAGGTTCGACGCTATCGGATGAGAAGGCATCCGGATCGCCACCTTAGGGAGACCCGCGGTAACCTCGTCGATGACCTCGGAAGACTTCCAGAGGATTACGGTAACGGGCCCTGGCCAAAGCTTTTCGGCGACCCTATACGCCTCCTCGGGGACCTCTCTCGCGAGGCTTTCCAGGTCTTCAAGCTCGCAGATGTGGACTATCAGCGGGTTATCGGCCGGGCGATTCTTGCTCCTAAATATTCTCATAACCGCCTCCCGGTTCCCGGCATCCGCTCCGAGGCCGTAGACGGTTTCGGTCGGGAAAGCGACTAAGCCGCCGCGCCCTATAACCTCAGCCGCCTCCCTAAGCTTATCTAGGTCGGGCCTCAGAGAGTCGACCCTCAGAATCCTCGTCTTAACGCCCTCGGGCAACCCAAGCTACCAAGCGACCCCCCAGCCTAAAAACGTTCGACAGCCGCCCTCCGCCCCGCGAACTCCCCTCTTAATCCCTCTTGATTTTTCTAGGTATAACTTCAAACGTTTTCGACGTGTAAATCTTAATTCTCGATTTACAGGGATGAATGCCGAAACATGGCCAGAGCTTTTAGGAAGAGTAGGAGCTTCTCGATAGACCTCACGGCCGACGCGAGCATGATAGCAGTCGATCTGCTCAAGGTTCTTAAATCCAGGTACGATTATAAAGCTCTCTCCGCGATCACCGGGATACCCGTCTCCACGCTCACCAGATATATTACCGGGAAGACCGCTCCTAGGTCCTCTAAAGCTGAAAGGCTTCTGAAAAACCTGCTGGAGAACATAAACTTGGCCGCCCTAATCTCCGAGAGCGCGGAGCATAACGGAGACGTGGACCTGGCCGCGGTCATGCTCAACCCGAACATGCTCAAGATAATAGGCGCCCACGTTCTCGAGGAGTTCTCCGGAATGAAGATAACGGCCATCCTGCCCCTAGACGTTTTGAGCGTTCCGCTCGCGAGCTACCTCTCGACCGCGATCTCCAGAACGATGTATCTCCTATCGAGCGAGCCGGTAACCGCGGACGGCCACTCTATACCTGTAATCTTCCGCGAAGCCGGTCGAGGGGCTGCAAAAGCATACTGGCTTCTGGTGAGGAGGAGCTGCAAAAACGACAGCGTTCTCGCAATAAGCGCCCAAACCCCGGATCCATACCTCTTTAACGCCCTCGTGGAGGTGCTCGCAGAGAACGGGGTGGCCCTCGGGGGATTCTTCTCAGTTACGGCGGAGGAGGAGAAGCTTAGAAAGCTTAGGATTCCTCCCGGGGTTAAGAGATCCTACATAGTTCTAGCATAGCCTAGGAGAGCGCCCCCTAAGAGGGCGTTACGAAGCGAGCCCTCGTCCTCAGGGCTAAGCGTACTCTCTCCAAGTATGCCCGCACTTCTTGCATCTAAAGAACTGGGTCATGGGCTCATCCGCGGACCTGGTCTGGATGGACCAGTAATACGCCTCCCTCGCCCCGCATTTCGGGCAGACGACGTCGGTCGTTACGGGTAACACCTTCTCCTCCTCGCCCCTCTCTATCACCGTGACGGCGACTCCTCCCCTCTTCCTAACTTTAGTGTAGACAATCCCGCCTTGAAGTGGCTTCTCGTAGCCGCATCTCGTGCAGACCCAAGCGGGCTTGCTGCTCTTCCTCAGGGTCATTATCTTTCCGCACTTGGGGCAGATCTCCACCTCTCCTACACCGCTATTGCAGGCATAGCGCCCACTAATTAAATCCTTCCATCAAAGTTTTTCAAACGCTTCCCTTAGCTGGCTCGAGATCCGCTTAAGTTCTCGGAGGGCCTTCTCAACGGCTTCGGATGCCTTGATCTTCGAGGGGTCGGTCTTGACCCTGAGGAGGGTTCTCTTGGTTAGGGGGTGCTCGATGAACATTCCGGAATATTGGACGCCGTCGACCTCCTGCAGGATCTCGCTTAGGGAGTCAAGTATGCTCGGATCCTCCTCGAGCATCTCGAGCTATATGAAGTCGTCCCCTTTTTTCAGAATCCTCAGCTTCAGCTCTCCCTCACCTCAGCATGGAGGCCAACCGCTCCAGATTACCGTAGTATGGGACGATTTTACGTTTTTGCCTCTCCCCGCATCTAGAGCAGACGAGCGTGTTCCTAGACTTCGTCAAGATCCCCGAGCACCGGTTGCATAATCCGAGGACGACTCCGAGGTTCGGCTTCCAGATCGAGAGCCCTATAACTCCCATGAAGGACGTTACCACTTGGGCTACGACTAGGTCTCCGACTCCGACGTAGTCCTTCATCTCCCCCCTCATAGCCCTCCCCCTTCCCGGGATTATGATCGCCGTCTTCGGGTGCTTTAGGGGCTGACCGTTCGCGGAGAGTATGCTAACCAGGGCTATCTTATCCTGAAGCTCTCTAACCTGAACTAAAACCTGATCTCCGATCCTGATGGCCTCGCGGCTCTTCAAGGGCTTTACGGACACGGTCCTCCCGGCCTTATCGTAGAAGACCCTCCCGAGAATTATCGAAATCAGCCTCCCGTCTTCATCCACCTTGGCGTTCTCTCCCGGCGCATATTCCTCCTGAACGCATATCGGCTCTCCGGGAGCGACCAGTTCGCCGTCTCTAACGAACACCATAACCGGATCAAGCCTCCATCGAGAAATATCTCGAAGTCCTAACGACCTCCTCCCATCGCATTTCCCCGATCGCCACGAGCGCCTCGGCCGGAAGGAGTATGGGGTCCTCGAAACCCATCTGATCCTCTATTGATAGCCTGGGGCAGGCCGTATTAACGAACCCCCTGAATCCGCTGTCCCTAAGCCTGTCGAGCGAGACGTCATCCATTACCAAGACCTCTGCATGTTTCCCACGGCTCCTTAAAAGGCTTACAAGCCTCCTAGCGAGGCCGAGCCTATACTGCCCGGGCTTAACGCTGAGGATCACCCCGATTCTCCCGGCCGCCCTGAACCTCCCGATGTAAGCGTATCGGCTCTTGAGAAGCCTCCCAGCTTCGGAGCTTGAATCATAGATCCTCCGAAGCTCCGGGTCAAGCGAGTAAACGGGCTTATGGGTTTGGAGGGCTAAGCCTAGGCCGTGGAACCTGCTCCCGACGATTAGATAGCCGTTAACTGCGTCCGAGAGCCTTAGAAGAGGATTATAGCAGCATCCGAGAACCTGCCCGGCGTATCTCAGCGGAGGGGAGGGGTCTCCGACGCGGATCTTTAGACCATGCCTCGCGAGCTTCTCCCGAACGGCCTCGACGTAATCGAGCCACTGAACGGTCATTCCAAGCCCGAGGCTTCCGAGATCCCTGATCCCCTCCTCCAGCGAGTCCAGCATCTCTAGGAGTGGTCTCGGATCAGCCCTCCTACACTCTAGGTAGAGCGTTGGAATAGGAGCTTTTTCGAGAAAAGGCGCGTGGCCTAGGTGGATGATCCCGTCGGCGCCTATGGCCTTCGCCCGATGCACGGCTAAGTCGCATCCCCCCCAGCATCCCCCGCAATCAAAGAAGACGCATTCGAGGTGGCCTGAGAGCTCCTCAGCGAGTCTGATCGCCGGCTCGCGGAGGCCCGGAGGAGCTTGGAGGAGAGCCCTCCTAATCCCGTTAGCTCTAATCCATCTGCTCGCCTCCTCGACGTCCACCCTATACCCGCTGACGATCATCATCCCCACCCTCTAGGAGCCTACGAGTAGCGGCCGAGCCCGAGAATAAGACTCCTCCCGAAAGCCTTAAAAGCTCTTTACCCTCCTTATCACCTTCGTCGGAATGCCGGGGAGCCAGCCCGAATTTAGGAAGGCTGAGGGCTTCGAGGAAGTGGCTAGGGTGAGGTCTCAGGCCACCGACGACATCGTCGCGAGGTTCGGCGTCGTAAGCCCTAACCGGATCCTCATCCACGACTACCCGCTCTCCCACCCCCTAGCATCCTTTAACGCGAGCGCGATCTACGATCAGAAGGATGAAGCGCTCGAAATCTACGCGAGGATAATCCTCGGATACTATCTATACGTTAGCAGCATACTGAGAATGAAGATCCCCCTAGACGACCTCTTCAATAGATACGTTGATGTCAACAGCTACGTCGGCGAGGTGGTGATCTACCCCTCCACTAGATACGACCTATGGGGGGCGGAGGACCCGAGGGCGTATAAGCTCGGCGGAAAGCTCTACATGACCTACACCGGTAGATCCATAAACTACTACTCCGCCATCAGGGAGAACCGCACGGTTCCCATCACCGCCGTCTATAACGAGACCTTGAAGACTTGGGTTAAGAAGTTCGTCTTCGTCCTCTCCGAGAGCTATTTCGGGAAGATGGTAAGCAATAAGGACGCCTTCCTGCATCAAACGCAATCGGGCGAAATCTACCTGCTCCATAGGCCCCACCTGATAACAGATACGTTCCATCTCATGATAAGCAGGGTTGACGAGCGGCTCCTCCTAGATCACAGCGCGGAGCTGAAGGAGATAACGATAGATAATGGATTCGAAGTTATGCGGCCGGCTCCGTTCGAGACGAAGATAGGGTGGGCGGCTCCGATACCGAACACGCGTAAAAATAGGATAATAACGCTGATTCACGGCATAGATAGAGAGTCCGTGGCCTACAAGGTCTTCGCGGCGGAGTTCTCGCTCTCAAGGAGCGGGATGGCCGTGGAGGCCGTAACCCCGAGATACATCATGGAGCCCAGAAAACCATATGAGATTCTGGGGGATAGACCTTTAACCATATTTCCGTGCGGAGCCGCGAAGGTCGGTCGAGATGAGATAGTGGTAACCTACGGCGCGGCGGACTCCATGATAGGCTTCGGAATACTCTCGCTCAACAACCTCCTAGCGGAGCTGGACAAGGGCAGGATATACTAGAGAGCCTCGAAGAGCTCCAGAAATCTCTTGGCGACAACCTCGTCGCTGGCCTCTAAAGCGTAGCGCCTCGCGCGCTCCGAAAGCCCATCCCTGAGAGAATCGTCCCTCATCAGCCGGCGAACCCTCCTCACGAAATCCTCGAGATCTCCGAGCCTATACTTCATCACCGGTCCATCCTCCTCTACCGAGGGAACCTTCTCGAAATATCTGGTATCCGGGACCATGGTCGGCGTTCCGGAGTATAGGGATTGGTGGAGGGTCGAGGAGATCACGACCCCCCGGGTATCGCTCTTCGGGATTAGATGCAAATCCGCCCCCCTGAGATAACTATGTATCCTCTTCAAGCTCGGTCTATCCACCTTCTGGATGATCCAAGGCTCGTCCATCGGCAGCCTCCCATCGCTTCTCAAGACGAAGTACGCCGCCCTATCCCCAGAGCACACCTCCCTAAGCCCTCGAACATAATCCAGGTACTCGAGCTCCGGCTGCCTTCCATAGGTGAAGAAGAGGAATTTCTCCCCGGCTTCTTCTATCCTCGTCGGCGGAGCGTCGACCACCGCGAAGGGATATGGGATCTCCTCGACCCTCCCGACGCTGCTGAGATCGTAGCGCGCTAAAAGCTCGTTGTAATATCTCTTATCGAAGATCACTATAGCGTCCCATCCGATCTTTAGGATGGGCGGGATATCCCTCCTCCAAGCGAGATGCAGCACCCCGACGAGCTTAGCCTTTCTCCTTATTTTCTCGTGGATCTCGGTGAGCTTTGAGACGGGGAGTCTGTTATAGATCTCGACAACTAGAACGTCGTAATCCCCCTCCAGCACCTCGGCTCCCAAGTATCCCTCGGCCGGATACTCCAGCTCGCTGGTCTCCTCGTAGACCCTCACAACCCACTCCTCGTCCTCGACGTCGATCATCCTGTGATGCCAGTCGGCGTTAGCGGACTCTATGCTCGGAGCGAACACTAAGACGTCAAACCCCATGGATAGAAACCCCTTGCAGAGGAGCTCGGCGTGGAGGCTCGCCCCGCAGGTCGCGTTCCACCTACTCAGAAAAGCTATCCTCATCCGTCGAAAAATCCGCGGCCTAAATCTTAACTTTTAACAATTTCCCAGGCTGGGGAAAGATAGAAATCGAGGTTAAGCGTGCTTCGATCAAATGACGGACGCTGTGCGAGGAAGTTTCCCGATAAGATATAGGATAATCAGGAAGCCGGTTAAGCATCCCAGGCTCGAGCTATGGGGTAGCGAGCTCCGGATAATAGTTCCGAAGAACGGCAACCCCCTAAGGGTCATTAGGGAGAACCGGAGGTGGATAATCGAGCAGATAGAGTTCGTGAGGAGGGCCAGAAGCGTCGCCGATAGGGTGAAGCTCATTCCCAGAACGAGGAGGAAGTTCAAAGCCCTCGTCAGGAAGATCGCCGAGGAATACTCGAGAAAGCTGAACATAAGCCTAGGAGACGTCCGGGTTAGGAAGATGAAGAGCTGCTGGGGATGCTGCAGCAAGTCGGGGAACGTAACGATAAACAGCGAGGCTCAGTATCTTCCGGAGAACTTGATAAGGTATCTGGTGTATCACGAGCTATGCCATCTAATCCGGTGGAGGCATGACAGAGTTTTTCGGGAGCTCATCAGGAAGGCGTTTCCGAACTGCGAGGAACTGGAGCTTGAGCTTCAAGCGTATTGGATAAAGTTGAACGAGAAAAGGCTTCAAATCGGCGAACCCGTCTCCTGACACTTCTGAAGCCTCTACCTATATTCTCCCTAACGGGCTTATGCGCTCGGCTTCCTCTAGCTACTTCGGTCCTCCCTAAGGTTAGATTGCGATTCCTTTTCTGGATCGATTTGCCGACGGGGTAGCCCATGCCCTTATCGGCGGGATGCGGCTCCCGGCAAATATAACCTTTTCAACTCTAGAGCGGGAATATGGCTATATTATGGACTTCGGGCGTGCTCTCGGGTTCGGATGCTTAGGCTGGGCTTCCCGGTCTGGTATGGTTACGGGGGGCGCATTAGGGAGCTGGCCCGCGAGGCCG
>JAPDJZ010000106.1 GCA_029258815.1 archaeon | reverse complement strand
CCTCCTCGAGCTTATTCCCTATCTTCACCCTCCCGAAGTATACGTCCTCGAGGTAATTCAGCTCGTCCATCAGCTTCGGGATCGTCTCGAGGGTTAGTATCCGGGTTCCGGTCGCCCGCTTGAAGAGGAGTAGGAGGAGGCTCTGCGGGCTTCCATACCTATACCAGATCTGCGGCGTGAAGACGTTTCCCCGGGACTTCGAGATCTTCCTCCCGGAGGCGTCGAGGAACATCTCATACCTAACGTGCATGGGCGGCTCGAATCCTAGAACCTCCTTGGAGACCCAGTCGTTCACCTTAACCGAGTCCGCTATATCCTTCCCATAAGCCTCGAATCTTATATCGAGGGCGGCCCACCTAGCGGCGAACTCGGTCTTCCAAGCGAGCTTTCCATCATCCCTCCTGATGTCGGCTTCGCCCTCATATCCACATCCCTTGAAGTATCTTCCGCCGACCTCGGCGCCGACGCACCTATACTTGACTACCCTCCTATCCGGATCGTATTCGTGTGCTTGGGTCGTGTAAACTCTCCCGCATTTCCTGCATATCGGGAAGTATGGCAGGACTTTCTTGAACTTGGACTGGCCCGTAAGCTCCTCGATCTTCTCCCCGATCTTCTCCGCGCTTAGGAGTATTTTATGGATCTGCTCCGCGAGCACGCCGGACGCGTAAGCCTCCCTGCCGGACACGTATCTACACTCTATACCGGCCCTCTCCAAGGCGTCCCTAAGCATCCCGCCCGCGTGCTCGGCAAAGGAATTATGGCAACCGAAGGGATCCGGGATCGAGAAGACGGGCTTCAGCAACTCCTCCTCGAGCCATCTAGGCATTCCCGCCGGAACCTTCCTCAAGCCATCCATGTCGTCCGTAAACGCTATGCTCTCGGAGTTGTAGCCGAGCTCCCGGAGGGCTAGGGTTACCCCGTAGGCTCTAACGGCGTCGGCCATGCTCCCGACGTGGGGAATCCCGGACGCGCCGAGCCCGCTCTCGGTCCTGATAAGCTTCAAGCTCCTGCCGAGCCTCTTCTCGCGCTGGACGAGCTCGTAGGCGACCTTATCCAACCAAGTCCCGTGGCCGATAATCTTCCTCGACGACAATCCTACGAGACTCTGAAGTCCGCGAGACTACATATAGGTTATCGGCTCGCGAATCGCCGTGCTTCATAAAAATCGGTGTTGGATACTTTGGCTCCCGAGCTGCTATCTTATCCTAATGCCGTGGACGCATCTCGAGTTCTGGTCGTAGCTCGCCATGAACCCCGCCCGCCTAAGCCTCTCCAAGACCCCCTTCCAGATCCTCCTCCCCTTATGGATTCCGGGCTGGCCGACGTAGTGGACAATCCTGCCCCCGGGCTTCAGAGCCTTCGCGAGCTTTAGGTAGAACTCTAGGCCGTATAGCTCTCCGGCTAGGGAGGGTCTCGGCGGGTCGTGGATCGCCGCGTCGAATTCTTCGCGGTAGTCGTCGAGGAGCTTAAAGGCGTCCCCAATCCTGAGATCGATCCTCTCGTCGGCGAGCTCTCTAGACCAAGGGTTCAACCTGGCGAGGCTTATCACGTTCTCATCCTTCTCGATAGTCGTTATGCCGCACGCACCTCTCCTCAAAGCGGCTATCGCCGTATAGCCCAGGCCGGTGCAAACATCCAGAACCCTCCTACACCTTAGATCCCCCAGAAGCCCGACCTTAAGCCTAGCGTCGACGTCCGGGGTTACCTCGAGCACCCTATGCATGTGGATTCCGTCTATCTCTAGGGTCGGGGGGCGGCCCCACCTAACTAGAACCAGCTTATAGAAGTGATCCGAGCGGATCGACAGCGGCGCAAGCCCGCCCCCCTCGATCGCGTAGATATCTCTCCCCCTCTCCGAGGCTAACTCGACCAAGCTCCAAGCCAGCTTCAGATCGCCGCAGACAACCCCCTGCTCATCGAGCTCGGCCTCGACGAAGCTTCTGCCGAGATCTAGGGAGATCGCGATTCTGCGGAGGCCTCTAGACCTGGCCCCGAGAAGCCTATCGGCGACCGGCTTGCAGATCAGCGGCTTGGCTATCGGCCGGAACCTCATCCGCCGAGACGATTCCAGCCTTCTAGGAAAAGATTTCCCCCTTCTTGGGGGAAGCTTTTTGATGAAGCCTCGTGCTAGGAGTTCCGGAAGCTTGGATGAAGCTGATAGTGATCTCGAGGGCGGACCCGGTTTCGAGCAGGATAGGGGGAATCTTGGTCGAGAACTACGGCTTTAAGGAGGCAGGCGAGGGGTTTTACAGGCGGGGAGAAGTATTCCTCAAAGAGATCGGGGAGAAGCACATCTACTCGAACGGCTTGGGGGAGGATCTGAGCCCCGAGCTTATAGTGGTCGCCTCATCCCATAGATCCGAGGCGGGGATGAAGGCCCTGCTAACGCATCCCGTTGGAAACTGGGGGGAGGACGCCTCGATGGGGGGGCTGCCGAGAACCCTCGCGCCAACCAGCGCGACGGCGCTCTACAACTCCCTTCAAGCGCTCAGGGAGGAGGCGTCAAGCCTCAGGCTCGACGAGTGGAGCGTGGGACTAGAGGTAACGCATCATGGTCCGGCAACCCAAATCCCCTTAATCTTCGTCGAGGCCGGGGGCCCTCCGGACGAGATCCCCCCAGCTAGGGTCCTTGAAGCCGTCGCGTCGGCGTGTCTAAAGGCTTGCGAACCGCGGATGAAGGCTCCCGAGCCGGCGATAGGCTTCGGCGGAGGCCATTACGCGCCGACTTTCACCCGGCTCTCCTTGAAGGCTGAGTATTCCTTCGGGCACATGTGTCCGAAGTATCATCTTCCGATAGGCGTCGAGATGATCGCGCAGGCTTTCGAGAAGACTTTGGAGAGGCCTAGGATCGCCGTGATAGACTGGAAGGGGGTTAAGGGGGCCGCTAGGAAGGCGCTCGTGGAGGCTTTGGAGGATCTCGGGATAGGCTACGTCCGGGCTTAAGGCCTCCCTCCCCGAAAAGATAAAAATCGAGCCGCGCCCCGTCTAGGGCTCAGGGAAGCCTTGCGGACAATCGTGAAGACCTTCGCGACTCTTAGGGAGGCTTTCGGCGGAAGAGGCGTCCTCTATCTCGATCTGCCGGATGGGTCGACGATTAAGGATCTGCTGAAGGCTTTGAGGGGGTGCGGCTCGGTGGACGAGCTGGATGATCTGGTCGAGGGGAGATCGAGCGTGAAGGTGCTCGTGAACGGGAGGGAGATAACGTATTTAGCTGGTCTCGAGACGAGGTTGAGGGACGGCGATGTCGTCGCCTTCATCCCCCCGGTCGCCGGAGGATGAGCTGACCCAGAGCGAGGCCGAGAGATACGATAGGCAGCTTAGGATCGCGGGATTCGGCCGGGGATCCCAGCTAAAGCTTAAGCGGGCTAAGGTCGCGGTCGTCGGAGCGGGAGGACTCGGATCCGCGGTCCTCCTCTACCTAGCGGCCGCCGGGGTTGGGAGGATAAAGGTAGTCGACGATGGGGTTGTGGAGCTAAGCAACCTGAATAGGCAGATACTCTACACGACCGAGGATATTGGGAGGCCGAAGCCGGAGGCGGCGTCCAGAAGGCTTAGGGAGCTTAACCCGGAGATCGAGATCGAGCCGCTTCAGGAGAAGCTTACAGACGAGAACGCGGAGGATCTTCTAAAGGACGTGGACCTCGCGATCGACTGCCTAGACAACTTCGAGACGCGATTCATCCTGAATAGGGCGTGCGTTTCGAATTCCAAACCCCTAGTCCATGGAGCTGTCTACGGCCTCGAGGGAAGGCTCATGACAATAATTCCGCGCAGAAGCCCCTGCCTAGCGTGCCTCATCCCTAGAAAGCCCAAGGAGGCGGCCGTGGTTCCGGTTCTCGGATCGCTGGCCGGGCTGGTCGGAGCATTAGAAGCCTTGGAGGCGGTGAAGCTTCTAGCGGGTCTAGGGAGCTCGACCGCCGGAAGACTGCTCGTCATAGATGGCTACGATCTCTCGTTTTACTGGATAGATGTCAGGCGGGATCCGAGCTGCCCTATATGTGGAGAAAAATGGTGGATTGAAGAGCGTTGAATGCTTAGTCGATTATCCCGAGGCTTCTCAGGGTTTCTTCGGGAACGGTTCCATCGGGGCTGTATCCGTGCTTCTCGTAGTATTCGTCGAGCATCCTCTCGAACGTCCCCCTATCGTAGACCTCGCCCTTCGACGAGGCTTCCTCGAAGAACCTGTTAGGCAGGTTGTCATCCTTCCGGGCGAAGCCGTGCAGCTGGTTGAAGTATCTCTCCTGAGTCCAGATCCTCTCCCCTATCTTGTCGAGGTCATCGGGCGAGGCTTCTATCCCCGTCATGCTGGAGTAGAGGGCTGCGTAATCCTCCTTGGTGAGGGCGAAGCCGCTGAACTTGCAGATCGTTAGGCTATCGATTACGGCGAACAGCCTCTCGAGCGCGATAACGAGGTCGACCTTCCCCTCGTATGCTAGAGGATCGCTCTTATACGGTATTCCGAGAACTTCGGATGAGACGGCGTAAGCCCTCAGATGGCACGCCCCTCTATTCGAGGTGGCGTAAGTTAGGCCCATGCCCTTAAGCCCTCTCGGATCATAGGCCGGTATGCTAAGCCTCTTAACTGACATGGATATCTCGGGGGCTCCAAACTTCTCCGCGGCGCTCGCCCCGCCCTCCGCCAGCACGTCTCCGAGATCTCCCTCGCGATACGCTATCTTTCTTATAAGCTCGACCAGCACGTCCGCGTCGCCCCACTTAATCGAGTCCTGGATGAGACCTCTCTCGGATGCTTCGCAGGCGACCGCGAGGGTGTTTCCGAGCTCTATGGTATCCAGCCCATAGCTGTTCGCTAGGTAGTTTAGGTATGAGATCGCCTCGATGTGGCCTAGACCCGTCATGGCTCCGAGAGCCCAGATCGACTCGTACTCCGGCCCCTCGCTCTCGTGCTTGAACTTCCCATCCTTGACCACGGATTCCCGCTTGCAGGCGACCGGGCACTTGAAGCACGTTAGCTGTCTTCGCAGGATCGTCCCCCTAAGGTTTTCCCCGGAGATGTAATACGCCTCCTCGAAGATCGTCTGCTTGGCGTTTTTCGCCGGGAAGGCTCCGAGCTCGTTGATCACGTTAACGAGGACCGCGGTCCCATAAACCGATAAGCCGCCCTTCCCGGGGCTCATTACATCGCTCTCCTCTATCCTCTTCATGGCCTCGGAGACGGCGTTCTTGAATTTCTCGGGATCCGCAGGCTCCGGCCTCTTCTTCAGATCCGGCAGCATCACGACCCCCTTAACCTTCTTACTTCCCATCACGGCTCCTACGCCGCATCTACCCGAGGCCCTGCCGCCGGCGGCGAATCTGCTGAAGTGCATTATGTTCGCGAACTTTACGAGGTTCTCTCCGGCGGGGCCTATTCCGTGGAAGACGGCGCGAGCCCCATACTTCCTCTTAATCGACCGATATGCCTCGAAGGTCGTTTTCCCCCAGAGAGCTTCAGCGCTCTCGATCGAGAGCTCCCCATTCTTGGCGACTAGGAGGACCGGGTCGTCCGATGCGCCGGTTAGGACTATCCCGTCGAAGCCCGAGAGCTTTAGAGCTGGGCCGGCATATCCCCCGCAGTGGCTATCCGCGAAGGCTCCGGTTAGGGGGGATCTGGTTATGGTCGCGAGCCTATTCGATAGGGGGGCGTCGCTTCCGGTTAGGGGCCCCGTCATCAAGATCAGGAGGTTCTCGGGGGATAGGGGGTCTTTCCCGACCGCGTGCTTTAGGAGGAATCTTCCGCCGAGACCTCTCCCTCCGATGAACTTCGCAGCCTCCTCATCATCGACCTCGAGATATTCAACGCGCTTCTCCGCGAGATCCACCCAAGCTATTCTGTTCGCATATCCGTTTATCGTTGTCATCGGTTGTTTAGACGCGGAGCTGGATATAAAAGCGTTACGGATATATCCTCCGCCCGGTTAGACCGTGCGTTCTGTAATGCGGCATCGCGTTTAGCTTCTCGAGGAACCTTCTGCTCCCGAGGGCTTCGAGCAGCATTCTCACGGCCTCCTTGTAGAGCCTATCCCTTCTAACAGCTAGATCGTAGTGCTCTTCGGCGAGAGGGATGAACTCGAGGCCGTAGATCTCCGCGACGTATCCCACGGCGACCCCGACGTCCGCTCTCCCCTGAGCGACGGCGGCCGCGACGGCTGTATGGGTCTTCGCCTGATAGGAGTATCCTCTGATGGTCTTCTCCGGGTTCTCGACGCCGAGCTTTCTAAGCTGAAGGTCTATGAAGGTCCTTATCCCGGATCCCTTAACCCTGTTTACGAAGGTTATGTCAGGTCTCAGCAGATCCCTAAAGCTTCTAATGCCCTTCGGGTTCCCGGGGGCGGTTACGAGCCCTATCTCCCTAATGTATCCCCCGTAGATCTCGACCTCGTCCTCGATCCCCAGCCTTCTCGGCATGTGCAGGTTGTAGGTCATAGCCTCCTCGTCGAGGAGGTGGGTTCCGGTAACATCCGCCTCCCCCCGCTTGAGGGCAAGCCAGCCTCCGAGGGACCCGACGTTAATTATCTTAGCATCCCGAATCCCGGCTACGTTCAGCAGGATGTCTATCGCCGGGCAGTGGCTCCCGATCATCGTTAGGCTTGCCGGCTTGAACTCCCCGAAGAGCTTCACCCTAATCGATTCGCCCTCGTCGAGATACAGCCTCTCCCCGGGTATGATCGCGAATCCGTCGGCTTCGAGGAAGGCTAGAACGGATCCCGAGTCCCCGAGCCTCGGATAGGCTTTCAACCCGTCCGGGGTCTCCACGAGCTGAACCGGGATTAGATGCGTTCTCCCCCCGACGTTGATCCTGAAGGGAATTCTGGCTTCGATCGAATGTTCGCGAGGCTCCTCGAGGCCTAGAAGCTTCTGGAGGATGGGCTTAACGACGACCGTAAACGCCATTATCGAGGAGAGCGGGAAGCCCGGCAACCCCACCATGAGCTTCCCATCGTGGGCGAATCCTAGAACCGTGGGCTTACCGGGCTTAATCCTCACCCCGTGAGCCAGCACCTCGCCGAGCTTCTCGAAAACCTTGTAAACTAGATCGCTGAGACCCGCGGACGTTCCGCCGGAGGTTACTAGCAGGTCGTAGCTTCTCAAGGCTTCGGAGAGCCTTGCCATTATCGCCTTCTCGTCGTCCGGGAGTATTCCTAGGTAATCCGCCCTTACTCCGAGCTCTCTGAGGAGGAGGGTTATCGAATATCCGTTAACGTCGTATACCTGGCCTAGGTCTAGGCTCCGGCCGGGCGGCGCGATCTCTCCCCCGATCGAGAAGACGGCCGCCTTAGGGGCTTTATACACCTCGACCTCCCGATATCCGGCTGCCGCTAGAACGGCTATCTCCCTAACCGTAAGCCTTCTGCCTTTTCGGATTAGCAGGTCGCCCGCCGTGATATCCGAGCCGGTTTGAGCTATATTCTCTCCGGGCTTGGCGGCTCTGAAGACCTTAATCCTATCGCCGCTCTGGCTCGTGTATTCGATCATGACCACCGCGTCGGCTCCAGGCGGTATCGGCGCCCCGGTCGATATCTCGACGCACTCCCCCCTGCCCAGCGAGGTCTCCGGCTTCTCCCCGATCTCGATCGCGCCGACTAGCTTGAGCTCGACGGGATTCTCTTCGTCGGCTTCGTAAACGTCCTCGGCTCTAACGGCGTAGCCGTCGACTAGGGATCTATCGAAGGGCGGGTGGTCTATCCTAGCGTATACGTCTTCGGCGAGAACCCTTCCATGGGCTCTTAGAAGCGGAACCCTCTCAACCCCGAGCGGCGAGATCCTCTCGGCGACGAGCTTAACGGCCTCATCCGGGTCGACGAGCTTGTGAAAGATCTTCCTCAACTTCCAGGATGCACCCCCTCGTAGATCTGGGAGAGGAGCTCTACTTCAACCTCATCCCCCTCGTCATAGCCCTCAACCTCCTCGGGAATCGTTAGAAGCCCATTCCCACGCGTCAGGGTCGAGAGAACCCCCGAGCCGGTCGTCCTCAAAGGCTCCACGAAGACCTCCCCAGATCCTCCGCGATAAACCCTAACCCTAACGTAGGATCTTATGCCGGGAGGCGAGGCGACGCGCCTGGCGAGGGTTCCCCGAATTCTGGGGAGTGGATCGAATCTACAGCCGAGCATCTCCTCGAGCGCAGGCGGGATCAGGATCGTAAAGCCTATTAGAGCCGCGACCGGGAAGCCTGAAAGCATGAAGATGGGCTTACCGTTCGAGGTGGCGAAGCCCGTCGGCTTGCCGGGTCTTATGGCGAGCCCGTGAACCATGAAGTCGCATAGCTTTGAAACCGCCTCCGGAACTAGGTCTAGGGCCCCCACGCTCGTCCCGCCCGTTACCACCACCATGTCGGCCACCCTAAGCCCCTCCCTGATCTTCTCGAATACCGCCTTCTCGCTATCCCCGACGACCCCGAGGTCCAGAGGATCCTCGCCGTATGCCTTCAATAGGGCTTCGAGCATGGGTTTCGTGCTATTGTAGACTCGGCCGGGTTCTAGCGGCTGCCCCAGCTCAACGAGCTCCCCCCCGGTCGATATTATCGCGGCTCTAGGTTTTCTCAGAGCCTTGATGGCCGCGATTCCCAGGGATGCTAAGGCTCCGACGTGCCAGGGCTTAATGATCCAGCCCCTTCCGAGAACGAGGTCCCCCCTCGAGTAGTCCTCGCCTTTCTTCGAGACGTTCTGGCTCGGATGAACTTGATCGTATACCTCGATCGATCCTCCTACCCGCCTAGCCTTCTCGAGGGGGATGACGGCGTTCGCTCCGGGGGGCATCGGCGCGCCGGTCATTATCTCGATTGCCTGACCCCGGCTAACCCTCGGAAGCCTACGTGGATCCACCCCGACCCTGCTCTCGCCGGCTACCTCAAGCTGTATGGGATTTGTTTGAGACGCTCCGAAGGTATCCTCGGCTATCACGGCATACCCGTCTAGGGCGCTTCGATCAAAGGGCGGCGAATCCACGGGAGCGCGTATATCCTCGCCGCACACCCTCCCGAGGCCATCAAGCAGCAGGACCTCCTCGACGGCGCTTATGCGATGGGTGATCCGAGACCTGAGCGCGCGAACCGCCTCGGCGACGGGGACCAGCCTCCTGAAACCCTTCATACGCCTTCGCATGACCCGGATACACTCGCTGGGACTCCTCCCGTTATAACCGTTGCCCGGGGGGCTCGGAGCGCGGCGCCGTCATCCGTCCGACCCTAATGCCGCTCTGCGGCCTTTTCTCCAACCCTCTGCCGGCATCTCCGTAAAAAAGCCAAATAGCGCAGCCGGCATCGATCCCTAGTCGGCTATGGGCAGGGAAGCCCTTCTCCTCAGGCTCGCCGATCCGGAGAAGCATCTGGATAAGCGTAGGCTCGCGATACTCAAGATTCAGACGGAGATTCTGAGAAGCATGGTCGAAAGGCTCATCGATAAGGGCTATTGCTGGATCCTCCCGGTGATATTTTCCAAGACGACCGATCCCCTCTGGCCCGATCCGGACTTCAGCATAGAGAAGAGGGTCGAGGTCGATATCTACGGAGAGAGGGTCGTGGCCATGCAGAGCATGATAATCCATAAGCGCGTCCTAGTCTCCCTCGGGCCTGGGAAGATCTTCATACTCTCACCAAACATCAGGATAGAGAGGAGGGATAGGGCCTCGACCGGGAGGCACCTCTACGAGTTTACCCAGCTCGAGATCGAGGCGGCGTACGCGAAGATGGAGGATATCTTCAGGATCTTCGAGGAGCTCATAGTGGGTGCTATGAAGCGCGTTAAGGACGAGCTGGCGCCGGAGCTCGAACTCCTCGGAAGAGATCTCAGAATACCGAGCACTCCGTTCAAGGTGTATCGGAGGAGCGAGCTCGAGGAGAGGTATGGGAGGAGCTGGCCCGTGGAGGTTGCGAGGAACATTCGGGAGCCGGTCTGGGTGAGGGATATCCCGAGGGAGTTCTACGATTACGAGGATCTCAAGTCGGGAGAGTGGAGAAACTACGACCTAATCCTTCCGGAGGGGTTCGGAGAGGTCATCTCGGGGGCCGAGCGGGAATACGAATACGAGAAGATCCTCATGAAGCTCGAGAAGGACGGAATCGATAAATCGCGTTATCGGATTCTCCTAGATCTGGCGAAGAAGGGGCTGCTAAAGCCTTCGGCCGGCGGCGGCCTCGGGGTCGAGCGATTCGTGGCCTACGTAGCCGGCGTGAGCCACGTCGCGGAGGTTCAACCATTCCCGAGAATCCCGGGAATAGTTCCGGAGCTCTAGCCGAGCGGGTTAACCTATATTAGCTCCGCAGCCGATTTAGGGGCGTGGCCGGGAGATTTAACCTCATAGTTACAACCGCTAGGGGGCAGGAGAACCTAGCGGCGATAGAGCTCGAAGATCTATTGAGATTTCTCGGGGACGAGTCTCCTCAGATCTCGACGACCAGCGTCGCCGGCCTCATAACGGCGAAAACCTCCCTAGACCCCTTCGAGGTAGTCGAGAGGGTTAAGAAGATCATGGAGGAGGAGCCTTGGAGGATCGGGAGCTTGATGAGGATCATCCCCGTCGAGGAGGTCGTGGATTCGAACGTGGATGAGATAGCTCGGGCGGTTGAGAAGCTGGCGTCCAAGATCCCGGAGGATCAGAGCTTTAGGATAACGATCGAGAAGAGGCACACCCAGCTAGCGAGCTCCGAGATAATCGAGGCCGCGGCGAAGAACGTCGAGAGGAAGGTCGATCTGAAAAACCCGGACTGGATAGTCTTGATAGAGATCATCGGAGCGTATGCGGGCGTCTCGGTCCTAAGACCAAGCCAGATACTAAGCCTAGCGAAGCTCAGGAGGTGAGCGGCCACAGTAGCCCAACGGCTCCGCTCCTCGAAATTCATCAAACCTTATAATCCCGGAGATCCCACTCGCTTGAAGGTGAAGGTTTGAGGAGCGTTGAAAGCATACGCGAGGATTTCCCCGTGCTTAAACGCGTGAGGCGCGATGGAAAACCCCTGATATACTTCGATAACGCCGCAACCAGCCTTAAACCTAGGCAGGTCATCGAGGCGGTGAAGCGATACTACGAGGAATGCTCCGCGAACGTCCATCGCGCGGTCTACGAGCTCTCCCAAGAGGCGACCGACCTATACGAGGAGGCTAGAGCTAAGATCGCCCGGTTCATAGGATGTAAGCCCGAGGAACTGGTTTTCGTGAAAAACACAACGGAGGCGATAAACCTAGTCGCCTACGGGATTAGGTGGAGCGCCGGCGATGAGGTGGTCTCGACCGTGATGGAGCATCACTCGAACATGATCCCGTGGCAGATAGCGGCTGAGAGGTTTAGGATAAGGTTAAGGTACGCGGGGATAAGGCCGGATGGAACCCTCGATCTAGAGAGCCTGTCGGAGCTCGTGGGCAGGAGGACGAGGCTCGTGGCCGTATGCCACGCCTCGAACGTTTTGGGAACGATAAACGACGTGAGGAGAATAGCCGAAGTAGCTCATGAGAACGGCGCCCTGCTGCTCGTCGACGCCGCCCAATCCGCGCCGCACATGCCGATAAGCGTAAAAGATCTCGACTGCGACCTCCTCGCGTTCAGCGGCCACAAGCTCCTCGGGCCGACCGGAATAGGATGCCTCTACGTCAGGGAGGGGGTTGAAGAGGAGGTTAAGCCGCCCTTCGCGGGAGGCGGTATGATAAGCCGCGTGGAACTCCACGGCTATAAGTTAAGCGATATGCCTTGGAGATTTGAGGCCGGCACGCCTAACGTAGCCGGGGCGGTGGGGCTGGCCGCGGCCGTCGACTACCTAACATCTATTGGAATGGAGTCGGTGAGGGAGCATGAGAAGAGGCTAACCGAGCGGGCGATCGAGATTCTGAGGGAGATCGACGGCGTGGAAATCTACGGCCCCATGGATCCGGAGAGGCGCTGCGGATTGGTGTCCTTCAACCTGAGAGGGGTGAGCGGGGACTTGGTGGCCGCCCTCTTAGACGAACGCGAGAACATCGCGGTTAGATCGGGGCTCCACTGCGCCCAGCCCCTTCATAGGATACTCGGCGTGCAGAGCTCGGTTAGAGCCTCATTCTACTTATATAATACCCTAGACGAGCTCGAGGCGTTCAGGAGGGGGTTGAAGCGCATAAGCGGCGAGCTCGGGAGGCGGGATTAAATCCTCGGAGCGAGGGGAAGGTTTCCGGCAAATTTGGATCGAGATTTCAATCAATACTTCGAGGAGATTGTTATGGGCGCTAAGGCAGCTTCCGGAGGCTGGGGGAGAGGGTTAATGGAGAAGTCCTCAGCAGCATCGCTCCGCCTCTTCTGGCTAGAATAGCTAAATAGAGACTCTTCTCCGGGAAGTGGGGGAAGGGAAATGATCGAGGAGATCGGCAGGATAGCTGTGAAGGTTTCGGGGAGGGAGGCCGGAAAGAAATGCGTCATAGTCGACGTCCTCGATAAGAACTTCGTCCTAGTTACGGGGCCCAAGCAGCTAACGGGGGTTAGAAGGAGGAGGGCGAACATCTCGCACCTCGCCTTCACTCCGCATAAGATAGAGATCCGGAAGGGGGCTAGCGACGAAGACGTTATGAAGGCTCTGGAGAAGGCGAACCTACTAGACTACATGAAGAAGAGTGTGAGGGTGGAGGCAAAGGCTTTGGCCTAAAACTTGGGAAAAGCTTTTTGAACGAACGCGGGAAGCGTTAGAAGCGGGATGATTTTCGAGTCGTCGAAGCCTCCATGGGAGATCCAGCATGAGATACTCGTAAGAATCGATGCCGAGACCGATCCAAGTTATGGATGCGACCCCTATAAGCGGCCGGTGAAAGAGCTTTTGAGATCCTGCATCATAAACGTCGACAAGCCTAGGGGGCCGACGAGCCACGA
>JAPDJZ010000115.1 GCA_029258815.1 archaeon | reverse complement strand
TCTCGATCCTGAGGAAGGCGCTTAGAAGGAATCCCACGCCCATCCCGAAGATCACCCCGGCCCCGCTCTCGCCGAAGATCATCCCCAGCCCCAAGCCCACGAACATGCAGGCCATGAAAACCTCCCAAGACCACCTATGCTTCTCCCTCTCACTCGACATATCCGCTAGGTCTAGGTAGAGGGGGGCTATTATCCCTACCCCCCGAGGCGGGAAGGGTTAATAACCGGCTCCGCTCCCGGGTCCCTGAGGCTTGAAGAAGTTGCAGGTGGTCGAGGAGGAGAGGGGGGAGCTGGTGATCGACGCCACCATGCATAGGCTCGGCAGAGCCGCCTCGAGGATAGCTAAGATGCTGCTCGAGGGAAGGAACGTCGCGGTCGTTAACGTCGAGAAGGCCATAATAACGGGGGAGAAGCGCGCGATCCTCGAGAGATACAAGTTCCTAATCTCCCGGAGAGCCTTCGTCTCGCCCAAGCGGGGAGCCGTCTGGTACCCTAGAAGACCTGAGAACCTATTCCGGTATACGGTGTATAGGATGCTTCCGAGGCATAATAAGCGGTGGAGGGAGGCTTTGAAGAGGCTTAAGGTCTACGTCGGCGTTCCCAAGGAGCTTGAGGAAGCCGAGAAGACGGTCATAGAGGACGCCGTTCTGAAGGAGCCTAGAAGCAGATCAGGTAGAATTATAAGATACGTGACCCTAGGAGAGCTCAGCAAGGAGCTTACGGGGGGAAGGCTGACCTATGGCTAAGACCCTCGGAATATACGTGGGGAAGAGGAAGACGGCCGTCGCCAGGGTCGCGGTAAGACCCGGATCGGGCAGGATCCTCATAAACAACCAGCCCCTCGAATACTTCGGAAACGAGATCGCTAGGGAGAAGATCCTGATCCCGCTATACTTCGACGAGAAGTTCTGGAAGAGCCACGACTTCGACGTAAAGGTGGACGGAGGTGGGGTCATGGCGATAGCCGACGCAGTCGCCTTCGCCCTAGCGAGAGCCATCCGAGATAATAACCCGGAGGCCGGCGAGCAGATAAAACCGTATAACCGGGTTCTGCTCGCGGGAGATCCGAGGCAGGCGGAGCCTAAGAAGCCGAATAGGAGATCGGCCAGAAGGTTTAGGCAGAAGTCGTATAGGTGAGCCTACTCGACCCTAATCCCTCTGATGACCCCGTTCTCTAAAACCGGGACGATCCTCGACGAATCCTCCCTCAGGCACAGCTCGATATCCCGCTCCCAGCCGATCTTCCTCAGATAGTTCGCGATATAGCATTCCGGAACGATCCTCCTCCACTCATCGTTTTCATAGGCGAGCTTAGCGATCAAGGCCGCGTCCGATAGCGCCGCGCCGCCGAGCCTCGAGGCTATGGCCCCAGCGCCCACGACGTCCTCGATCGTTATCAGCCCGTCCGGGATCAAGCCGCAGGCCACTATCGAGACGTCCTCGGGATTCCTTTCCCTGAGATACTTCGCGACGGCTCCGGCGTTCACGAGCCCTCCTATCAGGAGAAGCTCCGCGTCCATGTTCCTCGAAACAACCTTCATCAGGTTCGTTGAGCGGTAGACTATCCTCCTCCCCCCAACCCTATCCCGGGTGAGAAGGCTCGGGGAGATGTTCAGGTCGAAGCCCTCCGGCGTAATCCCCCTCTCCTCCCCCACGAGCAGGACGCTCGGATCCAGCTTCTTCAACCTCCTAGCCTCCTCGATCGAGGCGCATGGAATCACCTCCTCGGCGCCGTTCTCGAGAGCCATCACTATCGAGGTGCTCGATCTGAACACGTCGACGACCACGAGCCGGCTAAGCCTCCTGCTCGGAAGCCCGAAGACGATGTCTACGAGCATAGGTTTCGCGTGGAGTCTTCTCCCGCCGGATTTAAGGATGAGCCGCCGGGGCTTAAGGTTAAAATAATGAGCTTAAGCCCATGATCCCGGCTAACGGGCATGTTGTTCCCGATCAGATGCTTTAGCTGCGGAGCCTTAATCGCCGATAAGTGGGAGGATTATCTGAAGCGCGTCGAGCAGGGGGAGCACCCCGGGAAGGTTCTAGACGACCTCGGGGTCAAGAGGTACTGCTGCAGGCGGATGTTCCTATCCCACTACGAGTACTTCGACGAGATAGTTAAGCTTAGAACCTTATACGGCTCCGGAGCGTATCCCAAGGCCGGTGAGGAGAATGAGCATGAGGCTTGAGAGGATTAAGGCTAGGAAGGTGTATAACAGCAGGGGGGAGCCCACGGTCGAGGTGGACGCGTGGGTTAGCGGATGCCTCGGCAGAGCCGCCGCCCCAGCCGGAAAGAGTAAGGGCGGCAAGGAGGTCATGTATTATCCGGAGGGGGGCGTCGACGAATCCATTAGGCTGATAAACGGGGAGCTCGCCGAGAAGCTCGTCGGGGTCGACGCCTCGGATCACGCGAACGTCGACGAGGTGTTGAAGAAGTTTGATGGAACCGAGGATTTCAGGAGGCTTGGGGGGAACGCCGCCTTCGCCGTATCCCTCGCGACCGCGATCGCCGCCGCGAACGCTCAGGGCAAAAACCTCTACGAGCACCTGAAGATCGTGGACTCCTTCAGGCTGCCATACCCCCTCGGAAACGTTATTGGCGGTGGGGCGCACGCGGGGAGGGGCGCGCCGGACTGGCAGGAGATGCTCGTAAGCCCGGTGGGCGCGGGGAGCGTCGAGGACGCGGTTAGGGCGAACTTCCTAGTCCACGCTAGGGCTGGAAAGCTTCTAGACGAATTCCTCGGCGGGTTCACCCTAGGGAGAGGCGACGAGGGCGCCTACGCTCCCCCGGTGAAGACCGAGGACGGGCTTAGGATTCTGAAGCAGGCTGCCGACGAGATCTCGGATGAGCTGGGCTTCAGGATAAGGATAGGGGTCGACGTCGCCGCTTCGAGCCTCTGGGATCCGGGCGAGAACGCCTACGTGTATAGGACCGAGGGCGTGAAGCTTAGCAGGGAGGATCAGATGGCGAGGGTCGCCGAGTGGGTGGATAGATACGAGCTCTTCTACGTCGAGGACCCGCTGGACGAGAACGACATGGACGGGTTCTCCGAGCTCTCGAAGCAGCTTCGCGGCAAGACGCTCATCTGCGGAGACGATCTAATCGTTACGAATCCGAGGATCATGAGCGAGGCGGCCGAGAAGAAGGCGGTTCAAGCCGTCATAATCAAGCCGAATCAGGTCGGGCTGCTGACGACGGCCATGGAGACCGTTAGGATAGCTCATAGGCACGGAATAGTCCCGGTCGTATCTCATAGATCCGGGGAGCCGCCCGAAGGCCATCTAGCCCAGCTGGCGGTCGCTTGGGGCGGAAAGCTCCTGAAGGCTGGCGTCGTGGGCGGCGAGAGGGTCGCGAAGGCCAACGAGCTTCTCAGGATAGGCGAGCTCATCGGGAGAGATAGGATGGTGAGCCTATGAGCGAGGAGAGGAAAAGCGAATCCGCCGAAAACCTTCAGGAGCTCTTCGTCAAGAACGGCCTCTACATAGGATCGAGGATAAAGGTAAAGCACATGGAGAAGTTCATCTACAGGCTTAGGCCGGACGGAGTCTACCTGATAGACATCAATAAGACGATCGAGCGGCTTAACATAGCCGCCAAGTTCATCTCGTACTTCAAGCCTGAGGAGGTGGTCGTGGTCTCAACCCACATCTACGGGATAAACCCCGTCAAGAAGTTCTGCGAGCATACGAGGTGCGTGCCGATAGTCGAGCACTTCGAGCCCGGAACCTTCACGAACCCGAGCCTCAAAACCTATCTCGAGCCCGAGCTCGTCTTGGTATCCGACCCGAGGTACGACAGCCAAGCGGTTATCGAGGCGAAGATAGCCCGTATACCGGTGATAGGGATGTGCAGCACCGATAACGTGATCTCGAACGTGGATCTGGTGATCCCGATGAATAATAGGGGTAGGCTCGCGCTACCCTACGCCTTCTGGTATCTAGCTAAGAGGGTTCTGATCGAGAGAGGCGAGCTTACGCCGGAGCTCGCGGAGAGGATAAAGCCCGAGGAATTCCTCCAGATCAGGTCGCAGGCCGCTAGGGCTTAAGCCTAGTCCCGGAAACCGGCTCCCCCAAGACGGCTCTTCTAACCCTACCCTCGACGAGGCCGTTGACGAACAGGACCTCCACCCCGGCCTCGGCCGCTGAAAGCCCTTCCTCGATCTTATTCACTATGCCGCCCGTAACATCCTCTACCCCAGAGCCCATGGGCTCTATCATCATCCCCCTAGAGAACTCCTCGACGACCCTAACCTCTCCCGTGGCGCGGTCCCTCGCATAGACCCCGTCGACGTCCATGGCGAAGATGAGCCTCCTAGCCCTGAGCCTCGCAGCGAGGTAGGCGCTTATCCCGTCCCCCGACAGTATCGCGAACCCCCTATCCCTATCGAAGACGACGTCGCCGCTCGTAACCGGAATTACCCCGATCCTGAAGGCCGAGAGAACGGGCTCCAGATTGCAGGTGATTATCCTTCCGGATCTGGTTATGAAGATCGAGGAGGCGGGGACTAGGATGGCGTTCAACCCGCCCTCGACCAAGTTCTCGACGACGTCGAGGTTCAACCTCCTAACCGCCTCGGAGGTCTTAACGAAGCCTTCGAGATGCCTTTCGTCAACGTAGCCCTCCGAGACCGAATACTCTTTTGCTACCGGATGAGCGTAGGATCCTCCCCCGTGAACGACTATGAGGTCGAGGCCCGCGAGCTTGACCGCCTCGGAGAGCTCTCTCCCAATCCTCTTAATTACATTCGAGTTCAGGGAGAATCTTCTGTGCTTATCAGTTATGAGGGAACCGCCGAGCTTCACGACCACCAATCCGCCTCTCCCGGGCAACCTCTCGGGCACCAAGTATATCACTCAGCGGGATCTAATATTAAGATGTGCCGGCCTGCGGGATGAGGGAAGCTTATAGGATAGCGGAGGCGGACGTAGGCGATCTGGAGGAGATTCGCAGGCTCGAGCTGGAGTGCTTCGGAAGCCACGCCTACGATAGGAGCTTCATAAGATTCCTCCTCCTCGACCCGGATAGCATAGCCTTGAAGGCCGTGGATGAGAGGGGCCGGATAATAGGATCCGCGATAGGGAGGATCGAGAAGGCTCGCGGCTCGATCGTGGGGAGGATCTACACCGTCGAGGTTAAGCCCGAGCATAGGGGGAGGGGGGTCGGCAGATCCCTGCTAACCAGGCTCGAGGAGGAGTTTAGGCGGATGGGGTGCGAGAAGCTCGTTCTAGAGGTTGCGGTCGATAACGAGCCGGCCATCAGGCTCTACGAGTCGCTCGGTTTCAGGCTCATCGAGAGGGTGAAAAACTATTATGGACGGGGAAGAGACGCCTACCGCGGGGAGAAGCTTCTCGAGGGTGGGCGGTGATCGACTCTTGAGCTGGAGGCTGCTCCGGCGGAGAAGTCTTTCGTGCGCGCTCATCTTAGCGATCTTAATCCTAGGGTTCTTGGCCGGCTCCGCGTCCGCGTTTGAGAAGCATGAAGATCTAGCAAGCCCTGAGGCGGAGTTGGAGGGCGGGTCGAGCAACCTCCTCTGGCTCACCTTCATGATAGCGGGGATGGATAGCGTAAACCCGTGCGCCTTCTACATCCTAACCTTCCTCCTGAGCATCCTGATCTACGCTAGGGATAGGCTTAGGATAATGATCGTCGGCGGGATCTTCGTCGCGGTTTCGGGCCTCTGCTACTTCCTCTTCATGGCGGCTTGGCTCAACGTTCTCGAACTCCTAAACCGATTCAAGCCCGCGATCTGGATAATCATGATCGCCGTGATAGCCGCCGGAACGCTGAACGTCAAGGACTACCTGCTCGGCGGGGCGGGCCCATCCCTCGGAGCCTCCGAGAAAAGCCTCGCCAGGATCGGCAGATCCGCTAGAAGGCTTATGAGCATAGAGTCCACGGCCGGCCTAGTCGTCGGCGCGTCGATCCTAGCATTCACCGTAAACCTCTACGAGCTATTCTGCACGCCCGGGTTCCCGCTAATGTACGTAAGCCTCCTCTCATCCTTAAACCTCGATCCCGTGGCCTATTATCTCTACCTCGCGTTCTATAACGTCGTCTACGTTCTCCCGCTCCTCGGAATAGTCCTGCTATTCGCCTACACGCTTGGGAGGATGAGGATCTCCGGCCTATGGGCTAAGAGGATCAAGCTGATCTCGGGATACCTGATGATAGGCCTCGCCCTAGCCATGCTTCTAAGACCCTGGATCCTAGCCTACTTGGAGACGACCCTCCAGCTTCTAGCGGCGGCTCTAGCGGCTTCAGCGATCACGATGCTAGCCTACGAGAAGCTTTTGGGGAGGCGGCCCGCGTGAGCTAGGCGTGGGGAAGGTATTTTTCATTCGATAAGCTTAGATGGATGAGGGCTTAGAGGCCATGCCGCTCGCGGCCAAGATCTTCGAGATCAGGGCTGAGGCGAGCCTAGAGGAGATAGCCGAGAAGCTCAACGGCTATAAGATGATCGAGGAGCGGGAGGAGGATGGGGAGAAGTTCGAGCTCCTAACCGAGATCAGGGATCTGGATCTGAAGGAGGATAGGCTCGAGGGCGTCTTCAGTAGGGATAAGCTCATCGTCGTCAACCAGAGAGGTAAGCAGGTTCCGATAATCAAAACGACGGACGCTAGGATAATCTTCAGGAGGGTTGAGGGTCTAACCCTTTTAACCGTCGTTCAGGAGAAGCACTTCGCGAACGCCGTCGCGTCCCTCCTATCCCACCACCTCTTCCTATCCTATCGAGCGATAACCGAGGCTAGGATCTCGCCGGATGTAATGAGGGAGTTCCACGAGCGCAATCCCGAGGGGACGAAGGTAATCTACTTCGACGACCTAGACTTCGTAGATGTCGATAAGCTCGCCCTCTACGGAGACTCGCTTAAAGGAACATCGCTGTACGAGGAGTATCTGAGGCATGGGAAGATCTACTACCTCGTTTATCAGGTTCCGGGGACGGGATATGTCATGGGCTTGACCCGGAACTGCGTCATAACCGCTTTCACGCGGATGCCGTGCGACGAGTTCATAGGATATATCGACGGCGTTATAGTTCCGTTGATCCTGAAGAGCAGGAAGGGGTGAGGAGCTTACTCGTATGGGGGCGTAACCTCCCTTATCCCCGAGATCCATTCGGCGAACTTTCTCGCGGCTCTAGCCCTATGGGAGAGCTTATTCTTCTCCTCGACCTCCATCTCGCCGAAAGTCCTTCCGTCGCCCTCGGCGGGGACGAAGATCGGGTCAAATCCGAATCCCTTCGAGCCCCTAACCTCCTCCGAGATGTATCCCTCGACCTCCCCGGTGAAGAATTTGACGGGCTCCGTTATCGGGGAGTAGAACGCGATGACCGAGATGAACCTAGCCCTCCTATCCTCGACGCCTCTCATCAGCTTTAGAATTCCTTCGACGCCTATGGTCTTGTAGACGTAGCTGCTGAAGGGGCCGGGGAAGCCGTTCAGCGCCTCTATGAATAGCCCGGCATCCTCAACCATTACCGGCTCCCTCAGAACGTCGTAAGCGTAGAGAGCGCTTTTCTCCGCCACTTCCCTCAAATCCTCGGATTGGATCTCGGGGGTCTCCATGGGCTCGACCCTGAATCTGAGCCCGCACTCCGAGAATATCTTCTCGAACTCCCTGGCCTTCCCCGGGTTCCGGGTTACGACAACGAATCTAAGGCTTCTTCCTCCGCTCCTCGACATATCTCCCCCTCCTCCTGATCTCCTTAACCTTCTCGACTATCTTTAACATGAACTCCCTGCCGACGACCCTCGAGTATCCCTTAAGAAAGTTTCTCATGAACCTGCTTCTAACCGGATGATGGACGCTGTCTAGGCTTCTATCGAGGAGGTGTATGTCCACCGCCAGCTCCTCTAGATCGTCGGTTATCATGCTCAGCCCGAAGTCTATCAGGAATAATCTTCCTCGGCTATCTAGGATTATGTTCGAGGTCGTTAGGTCTCCGTGGGCGACGCGGCCTAGATGCATTCTCCCGACGATCTCGCCGAGCCTCAGGGCCAGCTCATCCACCCTCTCGCCGGGAAGCCTATTCAAAACCTTCTTAAGCTCCGATCCCTCGATGAGTTGGAGATAGAGGGTTGAGGTGCTTCTATCGATCATTATAACCGCCGGGCATGGAACCCCGAGCCTTCTGAGAAGGGTTATCACCTTGGCCTCGTGGAGGGTTCTCCTATCCCTAACCCATCGATCCAGCTCGGGCATCCTATACGGCTTCGGAACCCTGTGCTTCGAGACCAGCTTAAGCCCATTCCACTCCAGCTTAGAGACCACGGCCTCCGCCCCTATCCTAATAACCTCCGCCTCCCTCGCTAGGCTCAGAGCCCGATCCTCCTCCAAGAAGCCTCCACCTCATCGATCCTATACCTAGGCCTAATCCTGCTATCCTCAACCTCCACGACCTGGCCCGACATCAGCTGGAGGATTCCGGTCCAAGCTATCATAGCGCCGTTGTCTCCGGCGTATTCGGGCGGGACGACGTAGACCTCCGCGTTGTGAAGCCCGGCCATGGCCTCGATCATCTCCCTAAGCCTCCTGCTCCGCGCGAGGCCCCCGACCAAGAGTATCTCATTCTTCTCCGCGAAGGCGAGAGCCCGCTCAAGCGTCTCGGTTAGCATGCTGTAAACCGTCTCGGTTATGCTTAAGCATAGATCCTCCAGCCTAACCTTATCCAAGAGCTTCAAGGCGGCCGTCAGGAGGCCTGAGAAGGATACGTCCATGCCCTTAACCCGATAGGGGAGCGGGTGGAACTTTCCTCCCCTCCTAGCGTATTCCTCGGGAGCCGGCATGGGCCCTATCCCGGCCTTTATCCCGAATACGTCTAGGCAGTTTCCGGCCGCTATGTCGAGGGTCTCGCCGAAGATCCTATACCTTCCCTCGAGATAGCCCGTTATCAGGGTGTTTCCGCCGGCGACATAGAGGACCACCGGATCCCTGCACCCCGTTACGAGCCTTCCGACCTCTATGTGGGCGACCCCGTGATTAACCGCTATAAGTGGCTTGCCGGATTTCAGGGCGAGCGCTCTGGCGATCGTGGCGCCGACCCTGAGGCATGGCCCCATCCCCGGCCCGATCGAGAAAGCTATCCCATCGAGATCTCGAAGCCTTAACCCCGCGTGCTCTAAAGCCTCCTTCAAAGCCTTCGGAGCGATCCTGCTATGATGCTGGGAGGCTTCTCTGGGATGTATCCCGCCCTCCCTAGGCTTGTACACGTATCTGACGTTCGCTAGAATCTCTCCGGAGCTCGAGGCTATTCCGACGCCGAAGGTATGCGCCGTTGACTCTATCCCTAGAACTATCCTCCCCCCTTCCCTGACCATTCCATCGAACGACTACTTTCAGCGGATAAAAATAGGTTTTGAAGACGGGATTTTACCCGCTTCTCCAGACCGCTTCGGCGACATCATCCAATCCGAGCTGCTTGAGCTTCTCTCGGGTCGGCTTCCCGGTAGCCTTATCCCATCCCAGAGCTTCGTAGACCTCGTCGAGCATGGCGTCGAGCCTCTCGACCCTCTGACCCTTGGTGGGCCCGGTTCTGAGGGGGTCGAGCATCCGCCTCGGAAGCCTATCATCTCTCCTGCTCACGCCCTCCCTCACGTTGAAGCATCTCTTCAGATTGTAGACCCGCTCCGAGGCCAGCAGAAGATCCTCGGGCTTTAGGCTCCAGCCCGTTAAGGCCGACGTGAGCGTTGAAAGCCTCCTCAGGTTTAGGCTCTTCCCCTCCTCGGCTTGTAGGGCGAATCGGCAAACCCCTAGGATGCTGGCGAGCTCTCCGTAAAGCCAAACTATCCTACAGGCTTCACCCCTCCTAACTCCCGTCTCCTCGAACCTG
This sequence comes from archaeon, assembly GCA_029258815.1. Lineage (GTDB taxonomy): Archaea > Thermoproteota > Nitrososphaeria_A > Caldarchaeales > Wolframiiraptoraceae > Wolframiiraptor. Next base: position 3,120 of record JAPDJZ010000115.1, on the reverse strand, counting down.
CTCGGCGGAGGCCATGGAAGCCCGAATTCCCGAAGCCCTAGGTCGAGGCCGGAGAAGTCCCAGAGAGGCGACCAGACGGGCTCTATATGGCATGCCCCCCTCGGATTCCCGATGGCGTACTGGATGGCGAGGGACTTCGAGGTTCCGCGGGTGTCGTGAGCCGGGATCTCGAGGCCCTTTCCATGGCAAGCGAATTCCTCCGCTCCCCGCCCGATCTTCTCGGCGGCTCTCCGCACCCCCTCGGCGAGCAAATCCCCCAACCCCCTACGCTCGATTATCATCTCGAGGAGGGCGAGGCACGCCTCCGCATCGCCCCAGCTAAGCCTAATCCCGCCCGTATCCTCCTCGCTTATCAGCCCCCTTTCAAAAGCCTCTATCGCGAAGGCGATCGCGCTTCCGGCGGAGATCGTATCTATTCCGTAGACGTTGCAGAGGTAGCCCATCCTGATAGCCGGCCTCAGGTCTCCGAGCATGGATTGAACTCCGAGCATGTCGATAGTCTCGTATTCAGCTCCCTCATGCGGGGGCGTCGAATAATCCCCGCCGGGGACCCAGACGTATCTACCGCATCCTATCGGGCACGAGAAGCACGCTCTACGCTTGAGGAGGTATCTACGAGCAAGCTCCTCGCCCGAAAATCTTTCAGCCCTCTCGTAGTAGCATGTCTGGAAGTTCTTTGTCGGAAGGGCCCCGGACTCGTTCAGCCCGAGAAGCCCCCCGAGCGTCCCGTAGCGGCCGAGGCTTTCAGAGCTTCTAACCCCGAGAGCTCTCAGCGCCTCCATAGCCGCCTCGTAGAACTCCTCAGGTCTGGCGGCCTCGACCCCGCGGCATCCGTCGACGACTATCGCCTTAAGCTTCTTCGAGCCCATGACGGCGCCTCCGCCGCACCTCCCGGCAGCCCTATCGAAGTCCACCATTATGCTCGCGAACCTTATCAGCCTCTCGCCGCCCGGCCCTATGCAAGCGATCGAGGCGTCCGGATTCCCGACCTCATCCAATAGGATTCTCGAAGCTTCGTGAACGGTCTTACCCCAGAGGTGCGACGCGTCCCTAATCTCGACGTCGCCGTCGTAGATGTTCAGGTATACGGGCTTCTCGGCGGCTCCCTCGATTATTAGGAAATCGTAGCCGGCATACTTGAGCTTCGGCCCGAACTTTCCGCCGGCTCTAGATTGGCCGAAGATCCCGGTTAGCGGAGACTTGAAGCAGAACTCGACGCTGCCCGACGAGGGGGTTAGGGTCCCGGTTAGAGGCCCCGTGCAAGCTATTAGAAGATTTTCGGGGCTTAGAGGGTCTATTCCCTTCTCAAGCTCGTTCCAGAGCACTCGGGCGGCGTAGCCCGTTCCGCCGAGATACAGTTTCAGAAGATCCGGCTTCAGCTCCTCCTCGATCACCTTACCCCTACTCAAATTCACCCTAAGGGCTTTCCCGGCATAGCCGTAGAGCTTCATAACGCCTTCCTCACCTCTCCTCGGGCGCTAGGGGGGCGAGCTCTCTCCTGCCAAGCCTCGAGAATAGCATCCGCTTATACTCCGCCGCCCGATCGGCCTCGAGGTAGAGCAGAGCTCCCTCCTGACAAGCCTTAACGCATTCCGGATCGCCGCCGCATAGATCGCAGATCAGGGCCTTACCCGTCTCGGGATCAAGCGAGGCCGCGCCATACGGGCAAACGTGAACGCAGAATCCGCATCCAACGCACTTATCGATATCGACCTCGACCGCGCCGGTCTTGGGATTCCTCGAGATGGCCTTAACCGGGCAAGCCTCTATACATAAACCGCACTGTAGGCAGTATATCGGCATGTCCGAGGGCTCGTGCGGAAGCCTGACGACGCGTATTCTGGACTTCTTAGGATTCATGAGCTTGAAATGCCTGTAGGAGCACGCCAGCTCGCAGAGCCTGCATCCCGTGCATTTATCGAGGTTTACTACGAGGGTTTTCAACATGCAACCTCTAGTCAAGCCGGCAGGCTATTTTAGTCTTCGCCCCCCGCGGCGGCGCGGAAATATCTTAAAATCTCGTCGGCGCCCGCTTTTCCTAGAATAGTTGAGCCTGTTTGATCGCTTCGGCAGACCCGTGAAGGGCTTGCGCATATCCGTTACATCTAGCTGCGATCTTAACTGCTTCTTCTGCCACTCGGAGGGGATTGGATCTAAAGCTGGCGATTTGATGACGCCGGAGGAGATTGAGCGTATAGCTAGGATCGGGATGAGCTTTGGGATAGAGTCGGTTAAGCTTACCGGCGGAGAGCCCATGCTCAGGAGGGATATACTTGAGATCGTTGAAAGGCTTGGAGGGCTCGGCTTAAAGGATCTATCCATGACGACGAATGGGTTTAGGCTCGCCGAGCTCGCGCCGGATTTGAAGAGGCTTGGGCTTAAGAGGGTTAACGTAAGCCTGCACTCGACCTACCCCGAGAGATATGCTAGGATTACGGGACTTGATCCCGAGCGCGGCCTCGCCAGATACGGGCTTGTGATCGAGGGAATTAGAGAGGCTATCAAGGCCGGCTTAGATCCGGTGAAGCTTAACGTCGTCATGCTCAAGGGGATTAACGACGACGAACTCGATAGGCTAATCGAGTTCGCCGGAAGCCTAGCCTCCGAAGGCGATATCGTCGTCCAATTGATAGAGCTCGTTGGATGCGGTGTAGACTTCGAAGCTTTAAGAACATATTACTTCAGTTTATCGGATCTCGAGAGGGAGGTTAGTAAGAGGGCTTTGAGAAAAACCATTAGGAAGCTCCACTTCAGAACCCAGTATCTCATGTCGAATGGGGTTTGGGTCGAGTTCGTCAGACCTATGGGGAATTACCTCTTCTGCATGAACGATACTAGGCTCAGGATAACCCATGACGGCAAGTTCAAGCCATGCCTCATGCGAAGCGGCAACGAGATAGAGTTTCTTAGCGCGATGAGGTCAGGGGCGTCGGACGGGGAGCTGAAAAAACTGTTCTTGAAAGCCGTCGAGCTTCGAGAGCCCTTCTGGAAGCCGCCTAGAAACTTGGGCTGAAAACCGAAAAGCAGCGCCCACCCCTTCTCGGGACATATAGTTTTTTAGGCGACCAGCAGATCAGGATTATGGTGGGCTCCTATTGCCGAGGCTGAGGTCTCCGATAG
>JAPDJZ010000150.1 GCA_029258815.1 archaeon | reverse complement strand
TCGACTTCGTGAAGTCTAGAACGGCGTAAACATTCTCGAGCGGGGCTATCTCCGAGACTATTCTATCAACGGGTATTCCGGAGGCCTCAGAAACTCTCCGCCTAGCCTCCGCGACCGTCATCCCCGCCTTCGGAACCACCAGAGCCGTGTAGGGCGAGTATCGGAGGAGGAGCTTCTCATCGACCCTAGGGATCTCGATGATCTTACTGAGCCTCGGATAGAGCTCGCCGTAGACGGCGTCGAAGCAGCTCGGAGTCCCCTGGGTTAGCCAAGTAAACCTCTCCATCCCATAACCCGTATCGACCGTTCTTATCGGAAGCTCGATAAGCTCGTCCCCGACGGTCTTATACTGCATGAAGACTAGGGTTGCGAGTTCGAGGCCGTAGGAGATCGATTCGAAGCATGGGCCCGCGTTCCCCCCGCCGCTCCAGACGCCCTCCTTGTAGATTAGCTCGTCCTCCGGTATCCCGAAGACCTCTTGAGCGAATTCGTGATAGTATTTGACCGTCTCCTCCTTCCAGTAAACCTCCTTGTCCGGGTAGTTGAACGCGTGAGCACCGCCCATCTCGAAGATCGTTAGGTGTCTTCCGAAGGTTAGGCCGACCTTATCCACGTCAACGAGCCTTATGCATGGCTGGCTTATGACGAGCGGGTTCGCCGGGGGAGGGGCTATCCCGGAGGTTACGAAGGGCTGGAAGTCAACTATGCTCGCGTCGGTTAGGAACATGTCGGATCTCCATCTGGCCACGACCGGGTAGGGCGGGATGATCCTATGGCCGCGCCTCTCGAAGAACCTCAGGAAGGCCCCCCTAACCTCCCTGAGACTCATCCTACGTTTCGTCAGACTCCTGCCGACGAATCGATACGGCTCGCACGGAGACTCCCCGCAGACCTCCCTCTCGGGATCTAGGGTCCAGAAGTATTCCCCGCAGACCTTGCAGCGCCTCCGAATATAGCCTTCCTCCCTAAAGAACTCGAGCGAGTAAGCTTCGGGGCCGAATTTCAAGAATGTTTCACCATCCCCTAGGCTAGATTCGGCTTGGGCTGAAAATTAAATATAGTGGTTTCTGGAGACGGGACGGCCGGGGAGCCGTTTCCGGCTTTAGCCGAAGAGGGCGCTTAGACCGGCTAGAGCCTCCTCGGACTCCTTCTTCTCCTCTTTCTTCTTCTCCTCTTCCTTCGCTTCGGGCTTCTTCTCCTCGGCGGGCGGCTGGGCTGCCGCCGGGGCAGCGGGCGCTAGGGGCATGGCGGTAGCGCTCTTCAAAACCTCGTCTATGTTAACCTCCGAGAGGGCGGCTACCAAGGCCTTAACCCTGGCCTCGTCGGGGTTTACGCCCGCCGCCGATAGAACCTTCTTCAGGTTATCCTCGCTAACCTCCTTTCCGGCCCTATGCAGTAAGAGGGCGGCGTAAACGTATTCCATGCCGGCTCAGGCGAGCTAATGATGAGCCTTCTCTTAAGTTTTACTGAGAAACCTCTAAGCCGCTTAAACCCCCCTATAAGCCGGGTTGAGGAACATAGAGTTCGAGCTGGTCTGGTTCGACTCCCTCGGCGCTAAATCCGCCTGCACCCTAGTCAAAACCCCCGACACCTCGATCCTGATAGATCCGGGCGCCGCCGAGATGCAGCCGGGCTTCCCCGCCCCCAAGAAGCTTAAGCGTAGATGGCTCGAGGAGGCTAGAGCGGCGATAAAATCCGCTTCCGAGAAAGCCGAGGTGATCGCGATAACCCACTACCACTACGACCACTTCACCGATTTCGACGAGGAGATTTACCGCGGGAAGCTAATACTGGCGAAGAACCCGAACGAGTACATCAACGACTCGCAGAGGGGTAGGGCTGAGGGGTTCTACGATAGCCTAGCGAGGGCGTTCGCCGGGAGGAGGCTTGAGGAGCTGCTGAGACCCCCGAGAAGAAGATCTTACCCTGATCCGCTTGAAGATCTGCCGATCGCGAGATCGAGAGACTACGGCGACTACGCGAGTAGGAAGAGGGAGCTCCTCAGAAAGGGTAGGGAATGGTTCCTCAAGAGGGCTGAGAAGTGGAATAGGCTGAGGAGGATACCCGAGCTGAACCTCCCCGAGTGCAGGGTCAGGTTCGCGGACTCGAGGACGTTTAGGATCGGGGATACGGCGATAAAATTCAGCAAACCCGAATTCCACGGGATAGAATACGCTAGGGTCGGCTGGGTGATCTCCGTCGAGATCATCCACGGAGGGGAGAAGCTTATCCACACCTCCGACCTCGAGGGGCCCGTTATAGAGGATCAGGCCGAGCGGATAGTCAGGGAGAATCCGAGCCTCCTGATAGTCGACGGCCCGAGCACATACCTCATACCCTACATGCTTAACATGATCAACCTGAGGCGGGCGATAGAGAACATGCGCAGAATAGTGAGGAACGTGGACGCGGAGCTTATCATCTACGATCACCATCTGCCGAGGGAGCCCAGATATAGGGAGCGCGTAAGGGAAGTGTACGAAACCGCGGAGAGGGAAGCCAAGAAGGTTATGACGGCGGCGGAATTCTTAGGGAAAGAGCCGGCCGTCCTGCTACACGCTGGGAAAAGCTCCCGAGCCTTTTAACTTTAAATACCGGGGGGAGGAGGTGCGTCCGGATGAGCGGCGCTCAGGCCGAGGAAGCCGGGAAAGAGGAGAAGGGGGGAAAGGCTCAACAGCCCCAGCAGCAGGCTTCAGCCCCGAAGAAGGCCCTGAAGTGGGGGATAGTCCACGTATACTCGAGCTATAACAACATCATAGTCCACGTAACCGATCTAACCGGAGCGGAGACCATCGCGAGGGCGTCGGGCGGGATGTTCGTGGACGCCGGGAGGCTCGAGCCAACCCCCTACGCGGCGACTAGGGCTGCGAGCTACGCCATGGAGGTAGCTAAGCAGAGGGGGATCGAGGCAGTTCACATAAAAGTTAGGGCGCCCGGCGGAGTAAAGGCTAGGACACCGGGGCCGGGGACCCAAGCGGCGATAAGAGCTATCGCGAGATCTGGGGTGATCATCGGGAGGATCGAGGACGTTACCCCGCTACCCCATGATTCGGTTAGGAGGAAGGGAGGTAGGAGGGGCCGGAGAGTCTAAATCCGGCCTCTTTTCCGAGGGATCTGCGGATTTTCCTCGCTTGGAAATACGTGCGAATGCACATAAATATTATGAGGTAGCTTTCAATATTGAGAATCGAGAGGATGCTCCGGGTAGCGATCCCCACGAAGGGGAGAGGAGGATTAAATGATGTCCTATCCGAGGTCTTTAGCAGATCGAAGATCTTCACGATAATAGACGTTGATGAAAGCGGCGCCGTTAAGAATGTCGAGATAGTCGAGAACCCCGCAGCAACCTATAAGCATGGAGCGGGGCCGGTGGCCGTGAAAATGCTGGCAGACCTAAAGGTCGACGTGGCGGTAGCTCCCGAACTGGGAATTGGGGCGTCAACCCTACTAGACGAACACGGGATAATTGCGATTAAAATCCGCGCCGGGACGAAGGTGTCGAAAGCTCTGGAAGAGGTTCTGTCCGAGATCAAGAGGCGGAGATCATTAAAGGCTTAGCCTTAAACGGATTCGACCAGCTTGAAGATGAGGTTAGCGAGCCTTCTACTCGCTATCTCATAGAAGACCCATCTCCCGCTCCTAACCGGTCTAACGAGACCACACCCCCGCAGTAACTTAAGGTGATAGGAGATTGCGGGCTGGCTAAGGCCCAGAGCGATCATAAGCTCGCAAACGCACATCCTCCGCCCCCTAAGAAGCTTTAAAATGCTAATTCTAACAGGATCTGAAACCGCCGCAAAAACCCTTGCGGCAACTTTTATTCTCCTGCTCTTGAGAACCCTCCGGGAGAGCCTCGATAACTCACCTACATACTGCTCAACCGTTTTCCCTCCCCGAAATTCAACAAGTCTCTCAAGCCTACGCCTAACAGCTGGATCAAGAGAATTCATCGATTCAGGGAAGTAGAATGTCGATTTAAAACTTCTCATTTCGAGAAAAATGAGGATATCCCGGTTTAAGGCAAAAGCGAACAAAGAGATCCGGCTGAATGATGAGAGACTTTGACCGCTTCAGAACATATCAAAAATTTTAAATTTAAATATTGCACAAAAACGAGAATCACCGAGATGGACGCGTTGAGATTGTTTTGGATAATTTTGACCGGCGCTATTCCGGGGTTTCTCGCCACTTGGCTTGGAATAGGCGGATGCTTCCTCAGGATCCCCATGATGATGGCGTTGCTGGGGTTGCCGATAAAAACCGCCTACGCCGTTAACATGGCCGTCATCTCCCTGACCACTATTCCGGGGGTGATAGCGCACTACAGGAGCAGGCACGTCTATAGCAGGGGCGTGCTGATAGCTTCGATAGCGGCCGCCATAGGGGTCTTCTTGGGAACCCAGCTGGCGATATGGACCCCGAGCAGCATGCTGAAGAAGATCTTTGGGATAGCGTGTATAGGGGTCGGGATCTACATGCTCTACGGAGCGGCTAAGGGAAGGGGGAAGATCCCTCCGAGAGTCACGATAGACGAGGTGAAGAGGCTTGAAGCTGGATCGAGGCTTTTCGCCCTCATGTTCTTCGCGGGGATAGCGACCGGGCTATGCGGATTCGGGGGAGGAATATACTACATGCCCATCCTAAACGCCCTAGGCTACCCGATGCATATAGCCGTCGGGACATCTTCGACGGAGATGATCTTCGTCGCCGGGGTCGGGGCCGCGAACCTAACTATACACGGATACATGGACGTGGTAAGCTTCATAGGGATAGGGGCCGTAACCTTGTTATTCTCTTGGATCGGGGCGAAGGCCGCGAAGACTACCAAGGCGTGGATCCTGAAGATGGCCTTCGGAGTGCTGATAGGTATCGTAGGAGGGTTAGTCGCTCTAGGATTCATTTAAGGGAGGCGGCGTTGGAGACTCCTTTAGATGAATATCTTAGCCAGCATCCAGACCGCTGCCGAGACAAGTATTATCGCGAACATCTTTCTTAGAGTCTTCTCACCTATCTTTACGTGAAGCCTAGAGCCTATCTGGGACCCGGCTATCACGGCGGCTCCGAAGATCAATCCTAGAAGGGGCTCAAATCCCCCTCTAGTCATGTGGCCTGCGAAGGACATGGAGGAGGATGCTAGGACTAGAAAGGTGTTCGTTCCCATGGCAACCCTTATCGGAACCCCTCCCAAAAGGATGCAAACAGGTATGATTAGTCCTCCACCCGAGATCCCGACCATGCCGGCCATGAATGCCGCGAAAGCTATCGGCGGAACAGCATATAGGAGGTTGAAGTAGTACTCTTGGCGCCCCACCCTTCTAGACCATACCCCGAAGCGCCTGATGGGAGGCTTGGCCTGCACTCCTCGATAGATGAAGTAGGCTGAGAGGAGGAGGGCTATCGAGAACGTTATCTTGAGGGCCGTTGGAGGGATCTGATAAGAGAGGAATCCCCCGAGGAAGGAGGAGACCCCGACGACCACCCCTATCAGCACCGCCAGACCCCAGTCGACGAGCCTGTGCTTCCCGTGATAGATTATAAGCATGGAGATTCCCTGAAGCATTATCAGGAATAGGCTGATCTTCGCGCAGCTGTGATAGCTTAGCGGGAGAAGCGAGATTATTATTGGAAGGTATAGGTCTCCTCCGCCCCTACCGAAGATCGAGAAAATCAGAGAGGTGAGAAAGATGGCTGCGGCTGCTGCAGGAAGGCTCCATGGAATCATAGCAGCCTCCTGTAAGATTTGGCGTGATAAATATTTTGTGCTATAGCTCAAATTCCGGCCGCCCGGCTTAAGCAACAGCTTTATGATCTTAGCAATAATCGATTCGACGTATGAGCACGGCCCTCGTGGTGGGAGTAGACGTTGGGGCGACTCACGTTCGGGCGGCTCTCGGAAGCTTAGAGAGCGGAATCATTAGAAGGGTCAGGAGAATGACTTTCCGGGAAAGGTCCGGGGAGTATGTGATCCGGCAGCTCGCGGATCTGGTGAGGGAGGTCGCTGGGAGGGAGGTCGAGGAGGTTCGGGCGATAGGGGTGGGCTCCATAGGGCCGGTGGACATCCGGAGAGGCGTCATCCTCAACCCTCCAAACGCCCTGTTCAGGAACGTCCCTGTAGTTGAGGCTCTCTCGGAGGCGTTCGGCGTTCCGGTCTATTTGGTAAACGACTGCGCGGCCGCGGTCTTGGGCGAAAAGCGCTTCGGAGCGGGCAAGGGATGCGAGAACCTAGTCTACGTAACCCTGAGCTCCGGGATAGGCGGGGGAGCGATAATCGACGGAAGCCTCCTTCTGGGAAAAGACGGGAACGCGGTTGAAATCGGCCACATCGTCGTAGACCTCGACGGCAGGCTCGAGTGCCCGTGCGGCGCGAGAGGCCACTGGGAAGCCTACTGCTCCGGGAGAAATATTCCGAGATTCGCGAGCTATCTAGTGGATGCGTATCCGGAGGAGTTTCGGGGGAGTAGGCTGGAGCGCCTAGTGAGGAATGGGAACTTGTCCTCCGAGCTCTTATTCGAGCTAGCTAAGGAGGGCGATGAACATGCTCTCAGGATCGTGAACGAGATTGGGAGGGTGAACGCGATAGGCTTCGCTAGCGTAAACGCCTGCTACGATCCCGAGCTCATCACCGTCGGAGGCTCAGTCGCGCTTCGCAACGAGAACCTGATAATCAAGCCCATCCTAGAGAACATTAAGCGATACACGGTTAACAGGGTTCCCGAAATCAGGATCACGCCGCTGGGCGAGGACGTGGTTCTCTACGGAGCGATAGCTTTGGCAGCCGACCCGCCGCCCCAACTGAGAACCTAGCCCTATAGTGCTCGTCGGCCGAGGAGGGGTGGGGAGCCGGGAAAGAGCTATGTCTTAGCTTCTTCGAGAATTCGCCGAAGATGAGCTTGAAGGAGATTCAGAAGCTCATGGCCGAGATATATCTGGAGCGGGATAGGGCGAGGGGCGCTGAGAAGACTCTGATCTGGATGCTCTCGGAGGCTGGAGAGGTTGCGGACGCTTTCCTCAAGGGCGACGGAGACTCCTTGAGAAGCGAGGCCGCCGACCTGCTCGCGTGGCTGCTCAGCTTCTGCAACGTCGTCGGGATAGACCTAGAGGAGGCCATCTTGGCCAAATACGGTAGCGGATGCCCTGACTGCGGCTCGAAGCCCTGTAGATGCCCGCCGAGATAGTTAAGGTATAGAAGCTTGGTCGAGTATTTTGGGAATAGGGCTTTGGCGTCCCTAAGGAGGTACGGCGCGGCCGCAGAGGCGGAGTCCTCTCAGGAAAAGCACGTATGCCCGGTCTGCCGAGGGGACTACAAGAAGTGCAGGCTCGAGATCTGCCCCTACCTCAAGGACGCCCGGGATCTCCTAAGGAAAATCAGGGCGTCGAAAACGGTCTTCGGCTCCTCCCCTCCATCGGCTCTAGTAGGCTCATGGGGCTACCCCAAGGTCCTCGCGGGGCCGCTGGTGCCTCCGATCCAAGCCGATACGAGCCTCTTCGATCAGCCCCAGAAATGGCTCGAGATCCCACTCAACGACATCCTCGCCATGAGGGTAAGCATGATCCGCGGGAAGAAGCCGGTCAAGGTATTCGACGCGAGGAAGCCCGGTAGGCTGCTCGAATCTCTCCAAGAGCTCGCTATGGCTAGGAGACCCACGGACGTCGAGCTCGAGCTCGAGAAGGAGCTGAAGATCTCGCCGAACTTCCTCGTTAGAGCGTCTCCGACGGGGCCATCAGCCCCCATGATGAAGATCATCGTCGCCGAGAACCCGAGCGTCCTGAAGCCTGTTGAGCGCGTGGTATCCGACGTCGATCTGAGGGCGTCCGAGGCGATTATGGAGCTTTACTCGGCTGGAGTAAGCGAGCAGCACATCGTCAGGCTTCTCTCGATGGGGTTGCTGGGATCTAAGCGCTGGAGGAGGCTGGTTCCGACGGAGTGGAGCATAACGGCGGTAGACGACCAGCTGGGGAGAAGGCTTAGAGCGAGGGTAAAGCGGAATCCCTGGCTGAATGAGGTCGAGCTTTACAGCCACCTCGCCCACTTCAACAGGGTAACGGTTCTCCTCCTCCCCGGCCCGTGGATGTTCGAGGTCTTCGAGATCTGGTACAGGGCTGGGGGGTTGAGGGCGTATCACGACGCCGAGCTCCCGAGGGAACCCGACCGATGGCCCGAAAACGTCGGAGGAGCATACCACGCTTTGAGGCTGCCGATCCTCGAGAAGCTGGATAGGGAGGGGCGCCAGGCATCCGCGCTCGTCATAGCGGAGATCTACGAGGGCTGGATACCGCTGGGTGTATGGAGGTTTAGGGAGATATGCCGCGCGGCCGTTAAATCGCCTCCCCTCAAATTCGGGGAAATACTCGAGGCTTTGAATGAGCTGTTTAAGAAGGTGGAAGCGCCGGCCGACCTGATCCTCCGGCGGAGCAGGGTTCTAAAATTCCACCTAAGGCAGATGCGGCTAACGGACCTGCTAATGCAAAACACTTTAAAATGATCTGAGCCGAGTCTTTAGCTCGATGCGCGGATACGGGAAGATAGCCGAGATAGATCTCTCGGGTGATAGGATCGAGGCTCGTGAGCCCGATGAGAGGCTAATCCAAGACTTCATAGGCGGAAGGGGCTGGGCGGCCTACGCGATCTTCAAAAACCTCGACAGCATACTCCACGGAACCCACCCATCGAACGTCCTAGCCATAGCGACTGGCCCGCTCGCCGCAACGGGTTTTCTCGGGGGATGCAAGACGTCTTTCGCGGCGATAAGCCCCCAGACGGGGATCTACGGGGATAGCAGCGTCGGCGGGTACTTCGGCTACATGATGAGGAAGGCGGGCTTCGACATGCTGGTAATAAGGGGCGCGGCATCCCAACCGAGCTATCTGCTAATCGACGACGGTAGCGTGGAAATCGTTAGCGATCCGGGTCTCTGGGGCTTAAGCTCTAGGGAGGCCGACGAGAGGCTTCGAAGCCGCTACGGAGATTGCTCGATAGCGTCCATAGGAGTCGCCGGGGAGAAGCTCGTGAACTTCGCTTCGATAAACGTTGACTGGGGGATGAGGGAGAGGAGGCACTCGCAGGCGGGCAGAACCGGCATGGGCGCCGTGATGGGAAGTAAGAGGCTGAAAGCGATAGTTGCTAGGGGGAGCGGGGAGGTCGATGTCGCGGATCCGGAGAGGCTGAGGGAGGTGAATAGGAGGCTGATAGCCGAGGTGAAGGGCAGCCCGAACTACGAGAACTGGATGAAGTATGGGACGAACATGACCGTCGAGTGGGCGAACAGCGTCGAGGCGCTGCCAACCCTGAACTTCCAGAAGACATCCTTCGAATACGCCGACGAGATATCGGGTAAAGCAGTCCACAGGTCCCAGATCCGCGTCTCGGCCTGCGCTAACTGCGTAATCCCGTGCGGCCACGTCCTGAAAGCGGATGACGACGCGGTTACGGTGGATTACGAGAACATCGGGATGCTGGGCTCGAACCTCGGCCTAAAGAAGCTGAGCGAGGTTGCTAAGGCGAACTACCTATGCGATTACTACGGCTTGGACACGATATCGACGGGGGCGGTGATAGGCTTCGTCATGGAATGCTTTCAGCGAGGCTTATTGATGGAGGATGATGTAGGGTTCAGGGTCGAGTGGGGGGACGCGGAGAAGGTCTACCGCCTGATAGAGATGATCGCGAGGAGGAAGGGCTTTGGAACGCTGATGGCCCTGGGGGTGAAAGCGGTCGCGGATTACGTGAGGGGCGGGTCCGAGAAATTCGCTATGCACGTTAAGAGGCTGGAGATAAGCGCCTACGATCACAGGGCCGCTCCCGCGATGGCCCTCAGCTACGCTACCTGCGATATAGGAGCGCATCATAATAGATCTTGGGCGATAACCTACGACGTCCAAGCGGGTAGAACGAGCTACGGCAGAGATAAGGCCGAGAAGGTAATCTACCTCCAGCATATGAGGCCGCTATTCGACATGCTCGGAGTCTGCAGGCTTCCATGGGTCGAGCTCGGGGTGGATCCAAGCCTCTATGCTGAGGCGTATTCCGCGGTTACCGGCAGGGAGACCACTCTGGAGGAATTGCTGACGTGCTCGGAGAGGGTGTGGAACCTGACCAGATGCATAGCGATCCTGAAGAAGGGGATAAGCGCTGAAAGCGATGTTCTTCCGGCGCGGGACTTCGAGGACCCCGTGCCAGAGGGCTCCACCAAGGGGGTAAAGCTCGACCCGGAGAAGTTTTCGGAGCTCTTGAAGACCTACTATCGGCTTCGAGGATGGGATGAGAGAGGGCGGCCGACTAGGGAGAAGTTGATCTCGATGAAGCTAGAAGACGCCGCCGAAAAGCTGTATGGCTGAAGGCTTTATCGTCTGGAATCGGGCTACGAATTCTTTAATATTCGCCGGGCTCGGGGTACTTGGAGATCCATGCCCAAGAAGCCTAGAAACCCCGCATCTCCCCGGTATAAGGCTAGGATGGGCTACGAGGGAGAATATTACCTGATCAGGAAGTTCGCGGATAGGGGCGAGGCCGGGACGTATGCTATAAGAACCCCGGGAAGCGGCGCCGGGAAGCTTCCGAAGCCGGATATAATCGCCGTGGACTCCGGAGAGCTTCTAGCGATCGAGGTTAAGTCCAGCAATAAGCCCTACGTCATCCTGAACAGCTCTCAGGTGAAGAGGCTCCTCGAATTCTGCAGCCTATTCGTCGTCAGATGCCCGAGCTGCGGAGCTGAGATAAGGCCGAAACCCGTCCTCGCGGCCAGATTCCTGAACAAGGAGTGGAGGTTCCTCGAGATACCCACGGATTGGAAGGGGTCGCTCATCCTGAAGAAGTCCGGTCAAGTCTCTGCCTATGGGCGATCACTTTCCCGCGGGTCGGAGGCCGGGGAGGAATCCTCTCGATAGACGATAGGTCTAGAAGATGCTGGGTTAGGTAGTGGCTTAGGGTCGGAGCGTTCTTAATCCACTTCCGCTCGCTCGGCTTCGAGAGATAGCCTATGGATACCAGCGCTTGGAGGAGGTTTCCAACCCTCCTCCTCTTATTCCGATCGACCTTGATCTCGTCCGGCAATCGCTCTATTACGTCGGTTAGGGTGAAGACGCCGCCGACGGAGGCGATCGCGGCGAGGATGAGCTCGACGTCCTTCTCGCTGAGCTTCCTAGCCTTCCAAGCGAGCATCTTGACTATAGGATTCCGGCTTCTCCCGCTCATGACGATCAGGCCTCCAGCTTCTTCAACAAGACGTCGATCGGGAGGTCGAAGCTCCTACCGCAGTTTCCGCAAGTAAACTTGAGGGAATAGTTCTTCGTGCTAAGCTCCTCGAGTTCCTCCTTGATCGGGATGCCGATTATCGCCGAGCTTCCGCACGCCGGGCAGACTATCCTAAACCTCCTGCCCCTTCCCAAGGTCTTGAGCTCAACCGGCTTTCCCTCGGGCGTAAACGCCTCAAGCTTTGGCTCAGAGGGCTTAATCTCCTCGACGCGCTTAGATTCGAGAAGCTTCTTCAGCGAGGCGAGCTCCTCCTCAAGCGCCTGTCTCCGCTCATTAAGCTTTCTAAGCTCTTTCTCAAGCTTCTCGAAGACTTTTCTGGGAACGAATTCGCTCTTAACATAGGGCGCGATCAGAGAAACTAGGCTATCCCTAACCCTATTGAGTAGATGCGGCTCGAGAGGCTTTAAAGCCGGGAGCTCGCCCCGCTTGCTCTTCAAAATCCTCTGAAGATGCTCTACGAGGGGCTCGAGATCCTCGGCCTCAACTCCCTGAGGGTCGGTGAAGATCTTTAGGATCGCGTAGGCCGCCGCTATCTCCCCCTCGAGGATCTCTAGATATGATTGCCTATTCGCTATCTCTCTCTCGATCTCCGAGAGCTTCTCCCTATACTCGCCGAACCTCCTCCTTATGTCCTCGATCTCGTTTCTGGCGTTCAGCAGCTCCGAGAGCTCGGCGGCAACCCTATCCCTCTCGCTTCTAAGCTTCTCGAGCTCACTTCTGAGGCTCTCAACTTCCTCCTTGAGCTGGGAGATCTCGACCCTGCGGCCTAGAAGCTCCTCGAGCTCCGCCCTGACCTTCTCGAGCCTTAGACGGGATTCCTCGAGCTTTTTCTCAACCTCCTCGACTTCTCTTCCAGCTCTCTCCTTACTCCTCCTGAGATCTTCTAGGTCTCCGTATATCCCGTGAGCCTCCCCGATCTCCTTCAAAAGCTTCCTCTTCTCATCCTCGAGCCTCTCGAGCTCCTCCGCTTTAACCCTAATCCTCTCCTCGAGCTCCTTGATCGATCCTTCCAAGCTCTTGAGGCGGCCGAGCTTTCCAAGCAGCTCATTTAGATCGTATCCAGCGCCTTTCATGGATTCGAGGACGTTCAAAGCCTTCTCCAGATCCTCCAGATCCAATCCCCTCTCCCTCAGGGCCGCGATCAGCTTCTCGAGCCTCTGGATCAATTCCAGGGTTAGCTTACGCTGCTCTAGGTATAGCTTCAGATCCTCCTCCACCCTCCTCCTCTTCTCTAGGAGCTGATCGATCGCGTACCTCAGCTTAACCTCCTCGCTCGAGAGCCTTTCATAGCTTTTGACGAGCGAGATGTAGGTCTTCCCGTATCGCTTCTCGAGGTTTCGAAGTCTGAGGGCCGTGCTGACGTAGCGCTTGAACCTGGATTTCTCCCAGCCTAGGTCTTCGAGAAGCTCGACTAGGGAGAGAAGCTTTTCCCTCGGGAGATCGGGCTCGATCTTCGGGGATTCCACGACGGTTATCTCAAAATCCTCGTCGCTCAAAACCTAGCACTAAACATCCATGAAAGAATTAGGATATAAAAATAATGTTTGACGGCCTTCGGAAGCCGATCTACCTTCGCCTGAACCGCCTGTAGGGTCTTCCCCCGAACTCCCCCTGGGGCTGCGGCGTCTCCGAGAGGTTGTTCTCGAGGTTTACCTCCCCTATCGCCTCCTCAACCTCCTCGACCGTTCCATATCTCCCAAGGTTCAGCTGCATCTTGCCCCTGAAGAGCTTTACGAAGCCGTTGGTCACCTTTATCGTCGAGCCCTCTTGAACCACGTCTATCTTCTCGTCCCATAGAACGAGGTTTATCGCGCCGGTTTCGTCGGCTATTAGCAGCTCGCTAAGCCTATGCTCCCTCTGATCATATTGGGAGGATACAACCCTTTCCGGAGACTTGCTTACAACCTTCGCGATCAAATTCACGTTTCTCGAACGCGGGGTTAACTGACCTATCTTAACCATTTCACTCATTTTCTTTTACGACTCCTTTTTGGACAAGCTAGAGGGCCGCGCCCCCTATATAAGTATTGTCAGCGGCGCGAGACAGCCTCCTCGAGAATTCTGATGGCCCTATCCTTCCCGAGATCCCAGATATAGGGCCCGAGCCTAGGCCCCCTA
>JAPDJZ010000011.1 GCA_029258815.1 archaeon | reverse complement strand
ATGAAGGTCGACGCCCAAGACCCCGCCCACATGGCCGCGTGGCCTCTCCCGAGAAGCTCCATGCACTCGGACCATTCGGTCTGCATGGGGTTGGGCACGTATTCGCAGAACTCCTTGAACATTTTCATAACCTTGATTCCCATGTCAGTTATGTCTGGGTCAAACGCTATCCTGCCATCTTCGGTAAAGAGGTCTCCCCAAGGCTCGACGGGCTTTCCGCAGACTTTCATTCCCTCCGGAGACCTTCTCCACTGAGCGAATAGCCAGCAGTACTCCCAGTGGATCGTGTGAGTTCTCATCGCCATTATCGTGTTTCCGGCTTCTACGGGGGAGTCGGGGTTAAACTTCTTCGTGAAGAACCTGCCGATGGCGTAGACGTCTTCTAGGACCTTCGGCACCACGAGCTCCGTTGGGATCTTGTCGGGATTAAGCCCGAGCTCCGGAGCCTTAGCCTTAAGGTCATCGATGTTCTTATCGATCCACTTCCTGTACTTGTCCTGTATATCCGGATTCTCCCACAGGTCCTTTCTATAGAACATTGCCATTACGTTGGCGCAGATCGTGTAGCCTATCCGCTTACCTTCCCAGTGGCAGTATCGCGAGTCGACGGTGGGTAGCAGGTCGCCATAGTCTTTAAAGATCTCGGCATCAGGATATTTTGCCTTCAAGTCCTCTATCGGATAGCAGTGAGGCGCGAAAGCCCCTGTGTAGATGCAGTCCCACATGTAGACGTCGTACTCTCCCGCTCTAGTCGAGAAGTCGTGGATCTGCCTATCCCTGCCGGTCTCCCAGTCGAAGAGAAGGGTCTCAACCTCGATATTCGGATACTCCTTCACGAAGTCCTCCTCGGCCACGGCCTTCATTCCCGGGGCGGCGTGCGCGATAGCGACAACCCTTATCTTCCTCTTAGGCTTGAACGTCGTTGTGTAAGCATAGTATCCCCCGGCTCCGGCGACGACCGCCGCCACGCCAACCCCTATAGCGACCTTCGCTGCTTTAGAAAGCGCGGCTCTACGAGAAATTCGCTGATCCAGAAAACCTTTAAGCTCATAAGGTTCTTCTCTCCTCGCCTCCATATTTTTCACGTTAATTATAGAGTGTTTAGAGGCTTAAAAATTTTAAGCGGCTGGGGGCTCCACGCGGGGTAAGCGCAACATATTTATGCTCGTTCCCTATTCAACGAATTCAGGATAGCTTTATGAAGCCGTCAACGGCTCTCATCTTACCTACGCTCGCTTTCCTCCTGATCTTGGTGGTTTATCCAACAGTTTACCTCTTTTACATGATGTTTCAATCCTTCAATCCCCTGCTTGAGATGGCTCCCCACTTCGTCGGGATTAGAAACTTCATTACCTTCGTGAACGACCCCGAGGCGGCGTACGCCATAGCTATAATGCTCCTCCTAACGGCCATAACCGTTCCAGCGGAGCTCGGACTGGGCATGCTCTTAGGAATTCTGCTCTCGTCTAGGCATCTTCACGGCAGATCGATCCTGGCCTCCTTCCTCCTGATCCCGATGAGCATTCCCGCGGTAATCATAGGATTAAACTGGAAAATGATATTCTTCACCGAGGGGCCGCTGAACGCCTTCTTGAAGTCTGTGGGCATTCCTCCCCAGCCGTGGCTCAGCGCCCCCTTCGGAAACCCCTTCAATACGATCTTCTGCCTAGCAGTTCTCGACGTATGGCAGTGGACTCCCTTCATAGCTTTGGCGGTTTCCAGCGGAATAGAGAGTGTTCCCGCGGAGGTCAGGGAGGCGGCCTCGCTGGATGGGGCTTCCGAAGCGCAGATACTGAGGCACGTTGTCCTGCCGATGATCAAGGGCGTGATACTCATAGTTCTACTCCTCAGGGTCATCGACTCGCTGAAGATATTCGACATAATCTACATGCTGACCTATGGCGGGCCCGGAAGCGTCACCACTACCCTCCCATTCTACATCTACAAGGTCGGGTTTACTCTTACGGCCGCGCATGCGGATCTCGGATATGCTTCGCTCCTAGCGGTGGTCTTGCTGTTGATAGCATCTATTCTAGTCGTTATGGTTTTGATGAGGGTGTTTAAGATCGAGAGGGTGATATGGGAGTGAGATCATGAAGAGGGAGCACGTACTCGGCGCAATAATCACGGCCGTAGGCTGGCTGGTCATGATAATTTACCTGCTTCCGTTCATCTGGATGATCGGGACATCGTTCAAGCCTATAGGGGAGTGGGGTCTACCCACGCTCTTCCCAAAAGTCATCACTCTCAGAAACTATCTAGAAGTCCTGCTGACTGGTGGAATCTACGGCGTTAGAGGGCACTTCCCACCAATAGGCCACTACCTGCTCAATAGCTTACTGGTTTCAATCTGTGTGGCCTCTCTCACAAGCTGGCTCGGAGCATTGACAGGATACGCGATCCTGAGGTATAAGGCTGGGGGCACGAGCTTTGCTAACTGGATACTGAGCTTAAGGATGATTCCGCCCGTCGTGGTGCTTTACCCGCTTGTGGTGCTGACCAAGAGCCTAGCCCTCTACGATACCTTAGGCGGCTTGATACTAGTCTATCCGCTGGTAACGATCCCGATAACCACGTGGTTCATGGTGGGATCTCTCAAAAGCGTTCCGAAGGAGACCGAGGAAGCGGCCTTGCTCGACGGATGCACGCCCTTCCAAGTCTTCTATAAGATCACGCTCCCCCAGGCGACGACGGGTCTCGCGACGGCGTTCATCTTCGCCTTCATATTCAGCTGGTCCGAGTTCCTGATACCGCTGCTCCTCGCCCCGAGCGAGAGAGCTATGCCGCTGACGGTCTTCGCCGCATACTTCTCAAACCAGTATGGCATACTCTGGGGCCCGCTCTCAGCCGCGGCCGTCATAATCTCGATTCCGGTAATCGTCTTGGCGTTCCTCATAAGGAAGTACATAGTTCATGGGCTAACCATGGGATTCGTCCGATAGCTACCGGACTCCTCCGCGCCTCCGAAGCCTACCGAAGAACTCTACTACCACCTCCTCAACCTCTTCTTCAACCTCTCTTCGGGTCTTCCGATCAGAACCTCGCCCTCGACCAAGACCCTCTCGCCGGATGGGAGCTCGAACTCGAATCTATGAGCTTTCTTCGGGAGGGCCACGATCCTACCGTCGTCTCTAAGGATTTTAAGCATGTTCCGGGTCTCCCCGACGACCTCTCCGGCGTGGACGTAGCCGCCCTTAATCGGCTTAGCCCTTACTCGAAGGCCTAGAAGCTCGTGCCTCGGGAGATTCCTCGGGGTAAGCGTCCTGATCCTCAAGCCAAGCCCAGCGATAGATGACGGGATTCAGCCTTAAATCTTAACCGGGAGATCCGGATCGAGTAGGATCACCGAGGATTCCCCATGATTGTAGCAGATCTGGATCGACTTAACGATTACACCGGCCTCAACCGCCTCCGCGACCAAGCCGCATAGCTCCCGATCGGCTTCACGGTTAAGCCTAAAGCCCCTGACCCCCGGTATGGCCGCGACGAAGACCAGAAAAACGCGCTCACCCCTCCTAGCCAGCTTCATCGTGGCCTTAAGCTGATCCCGCGCCCGCTTGGAGGGGCAGTCGGGATAAGCCGCGTAATCGCCGATCCTCAGAACCCCGCTCTTAAGCTCGATGAAAGCCCTATCCGAGCCTCTTCTAGCGAGGTAATCCAGCCTTACGCGGTCCAGGGAAACCTCCCTCCTCTCGATGCGATAGCCTCTGAGCCACGGGATCAGCCCGCGCTCCACGGCCTTCTCGAAACCCCTAGCTTGGAGAAGCGTGTCGATCAAGGCGGAGAAATCATCATCCCTTATCGCGAAGAGCCTATAGCGAAGCCTTCCGGGATTCTTCAGGGGCGCGCAAACCCCGATCCTATCCGGCTTAAGATACTCTTGGAGCCTTCCGGTGTTCTGGAGATAGGCTAAGGTCTCGGAGCCCGATAGATCGACCTTGACGACGAACCTACTAACCCTCCCGATAACCCTGCACTCGATCGAGCCCGGAACCTCCATCAAGGCGTGGAACCGGCGGCTCAAACCCGGCCCTCAGAATCGGAATTCGACCAGCTTCCTAACGCCCTCCCTAATCTTCTCGAGATCTTCATCGCCGGCAGAGCCTCTGAAATCGATCGCGTCCACTATCTTGAAGCCCGCGCTCGATAGGATTTCCGAAATAATTCTCGCCGCGGCGCTACCCCACCCATACGAGGAGATGATCAGCGCGGGCTTGGGCGGGATCTTCCTAGCGATGAGCCTTACGACGTATTCGATCGGGGGATATACTCCGGCTTCGTAGGTTGGAGCGGCCAAGATAATCGCCCTAGAGTCTATCGCGTCCCCTATTATCTCCGAGATCGAAGCCGACTCCGACTGATCGAACCTGTGAAGAGCGATCGCGCATCCAAGCCTCGCGGCCTCCTCGACGGCGACCTTGACGGCCTTCTCCGTCGAACCATACATCGAGCCGGATACCACTAACAGCTTATCGCCTTCGGGCACCCCCTTAGCAAGCCTCACGTAGTAGTCGACTATGAGCTCCGGCCTTCTCCTCCAGACCAATCCATGGGCCGGGGCGATGATCTTGGGAGGCTTCCTGAGCCTCCTGAGCTTCTCAACCCCCCTAATTATGTGATCCCTATACGCTCCGATTATCGTGGCGACGTACTTCCTAGCATGGGGTAGAAACTCCGCCACAACCTCCTCCGAATCGTCGAAGATGGAGCTTGGAATAGAGTAGCCTCCGAACGCGTCGCCCGAGAAGAGGATAAGCCTATCAGCCAGCAGGCTCATCATGGTCTCAGGCCAGTGAAGCCAAGGAGTGTAAACGAACTTAAGCACCCCATCCCCGATCTCGATCTCCTCCCCGTCCTTAACCGGCCTGAACTTAGCCTCGATCCCGTAGATCCGCTTAAGCATCGTGGCCGCCATGGGGTGGGTTAAGACCGCGGCCCTAAACCCATTCGCTTCAAGAACCCTCGGAAGCGATCCGCTATGATCGGGCTCGGCGTGATGAACGACGAGATGCGTTAGATCCCGCGGGTCGACGAGGCTTCTGATGAGTTCTAAGAATTGGTCGGAGTAAGAGAGCTTCCAGCCGTCGAAAAGTATCCTGTAATCGCCTTCAAGCAGGAGATACGCGTTATAGGTTATCTTCTCGGGAATCTCCCAAACCGCCTCAAAATACCTAACATCCAAGTCGTCAGCCCTAAGTATGTAGAGGTTTTCATCAACCTTCTCGAGGAGGGTTCTAGCGCTCATAACCTGCGAATCCTCGCGAAAAGAAGAAGAAATGGGGGTAATAGGTTTTAGGGATACGTGGTTCGGATGTGGTATCGAGCCGACCTTACTTCTTCAGCTGCCTGTAGCAGAACCACCAGTCGTAGCACTCGTATTCCTTAAGCCTCTTCTCGGCGGTCTTGATGTCGCTCGCCGGAGGTATTATCACCTTGTCCCCTATGAGCTCGTTGTTCGGCCAGTTCGCGGGCATCGCGACCCCCTCGGAGTCCGAGATCTGGAGAGCTTTCACGATCCTTAGAATCTCGTCCATGTTTCTCCCAAGCTCCTGCGGGTAGTAGAGGATCGTCCGAACCACGCCGCTCGGATCTATGACGAAGACTGCTCTAACCGTATTCGCCCCCCTTCCCCGGGTGGATCATCCCGAGCAGCTGAGCTATCTTACCCTGATCGTCGGCGATTATCGGGAACTCTATCTCGACCCCGAGCTTCTCCCTAATCCACTCGACCCACTTGATATGGCTGAAGACCTGATCTATGCTTAGGCCGAGGAGCTCGCAGTTGAGCTTCCTGAACTCCTGATACCTCTTCTGGAAGGCCACGAACTCGGTCGTGCATACGGGCGTGAAGTCAGCTGGATGCGAGAACAAGACGAGCCACTTTCCGCGGTAATCGTCTGGAATCTTCTTCTTTCCGTGGGTCGTCTGAGCTTCGAACGTCGGAAGCTTCTCCCCCAATAGAGGTATCCTGCCCTGCTCCATATCGTCCACCCCACTTCCGCAATATTATTATTCTAGTCGAATAACAAAAACATATGGTTCGAATCTCGAACTCGGGGCTCGTGAAGCTCCTAATGGAGAACTCGAGAAGGTCCTACGTCGAGCTGGCGAGGCTTCTGGGTGTTACCGAGGCGGCGATTCGGAAGAGGGTTAGAAGGCTCGAGGAGGAGGGGGTTATCCGCGGATACACGATCGACGTGGATCCCAAGAGGCTCGGCTACGAGATCGTATGCTTCCTAGGCTTGGATATCGCTCCGGAGAGCTATATGAGAATGCTGGATATCCTCCGCGGGAGGGATGAGGTCGTCAAGCTCTACTCGACGAGCGGAGACCACAACATCCTAGCCGAGTGCTGGTTTAGAAGCTTAGACGAGCTCAACAAATTCATTAAGGAACTTGAGAGCCTGCCGGGGCTGATTCGAGCCTGCCCAGCGATAGTCCTCCAAAGGCTTAAGTGATGTTAGGGCTTTACCCCACGCTCCCGGAGGATGGTTAGGATCCTCGCGATCCTGCGCCTCATGTTCCTTATCTGAGCCGTCTTCTCCAAGCCTCCGCCGGCGACGCTTCTGCTCCTAAGCAGGATCAGCTCGGCTCTAAGCCTATCGAGCTCTCCTATCAGCTCCTCCGTGCTCTTCTCCCTAAGCTCCCTCACTTCCCTCACCACTCTCGGCCACCTCCCCCGCCTCCTCGGGCCTCCCGGGCTCGGCTACACCTATCTCCTCGGGCATCGGAGCGTCGGGCGGGAATATCTTAACCTTAACCCCGTAAACTCCGGGCTTCAGGAGGACCGAGGCCTTGCCGACCTTAACGTATTTCAGGGCCGGGTCCCCGGACTTCGGCATAATCCCGGCCGCGAACTTCTCGGTTCTATGCCTAGCGGAGGTAAGCTTCCCGCTAATCTCTATCTCGCATCCCCTAGCCCCGGCGTCCATTATCCTCCTCAAAGCCCAGAAGGCGACCCTCCTATGCCTAACCCCCCGCTGAAGCGCCTGCGCGATCCTATAAGCCATGACCTGTGGATTCAGCTCGGGAACCTCTATCTCGGCCACGGTTACGTTCGGGCTCTCGACCCCGAACCTCTTCTCGAGCTCCTCGGAGATCTCCCTAATGGTTCTGCCTCTAGATCCTATAACCCTGCCGGGTCTCATGGCGTAGATCGTAACCCTAGTCCCCATGGGGGTGAAGGCTATATCGACCCCGCCGAACCCCGCGTCCCTGAGCTTCTCGGCGAGATACTCGTAGATCTCGGCCTTCTTGAGCTTGCCCATTAGAATGTTCCTGACCGCCGACATCCTATCCCCTCACCTCTCCAGCGACCTCGATGTGGACGAGCTGCTTGTCATAGGGGTCGGCTCTCCCAAACGCCCTAGGCATAAACTTCCTAATCCTCCTAGCCTTATGAGCCGCCGCGTGGACGATGACGACCTCATCCGGGTCGAATCCCTTGAACTCGGCGTTCGCCTCCAGGCTATCGAGAAGCTTGATCATGTGCCTCGCGACCTTAACCGGGTACCCGCCCGGCCCCCTCGTCTGAGCGTGGTGAGCCCGCTTCTTCTTATACCTCCGATACGGGATCATCCGCCTCATGGCCGCGACGTCCTCCATAAGCCTCCTAGCCTCGGGTATGGTCAACCCCACGATCGCCCTGCAGACCTCCCTAGACCACTTCGGGGAGACGTCGATCTCCCTAAGGCTGGCCTTGACGGTCCTCGCCTCATCAAGCTCCTTCACCGAATACTCCCAGTGGGGCATCGGCTTCGCACCCAACCTCTTTACCGGGCTCCTCAATCCCGGGGAGCCGGCCGCTATTTATTCTTTAAGACCTCGGAGGGGGCGCCGGTAACCTTGATAAGCCCATAGCCTATGGAGTATTCGGAATGACGACGCTTCGAGAATTCTCCGAGGCGCTTGAGCCCGAGGATCCCGCCCTCTCGAGATCCTTTAGAGAGCTGCTCGTCGAGTCGAAGCTTCCCCCCAGCCTAAGGCTGAAGGACCTCTCGAAGAAGGAGTTCATGATCCTAGCGGACCTCGCCGTGGAGAGGCTTAGCCCCGAGCAGGCTAGAAAGCTCTACCTAGCCCTCATGAAGGCCTTAAGGGAGGCGGGCTCAAGCCTCCCCGACGTCCTCGAGGAGAAGATAGTCGAGAGAAAGCTTCCATTAGCTAAGCGCGTTAACAGCTTCGAGGAGGTGATCCGCGGGGTCGATCTCGAGAGCGCGGTGGCCGAGGCTTCCCGCTGCCTCGGGTGCAGGACGCCGAGATGCGTTATGGCCTGCCCGCTGAACTTCCCGGTTCCGGCATACCTATCCCTAGTGGCTCGGAGGAGGTTTGATCAGGCGGCGAGGCTCGGGCTAAGCATAGTGCCCACCCTGGGGATCTGCGGGAGGATATGCTTCTCCTACTGCGAGAAGGCGTGCACCCTCGGGAAGCTTAGCGGCAAGCCCGTTAGGATCAGGGCTGTGAAGAGAGCGATCGCCGACGAGTATACGAAGGAGGAGAACCTGCCGAAGGTGGGGAGGTCGACGGGCTTCAGGGTGGCCGTGATAGGGTCGGGGCCGGCGGGGCTAACCGCCGCCTACAGGCTTAGGATCATGGGCCACGATGTAACGATATTCGAGGCCGAGGGCAGGCTCGGCGGAGAACTCATCAGGAGTATTCCCGAGTTCAGGCTTCCGTCGGGGATCGTGGAGAGGGAGGCAGGTCTCGTGAAGAGGCTGGGGGTGGAGGCTCGATTGGGGACGAGGATAGGAGTGGATCTGGGCCTCGATGATCTGGTCGAGCAGGGATACGACGCCGTCTTCGTGGCCACGGGGGCCGGCGTTCCGAGGAAGCCTAGGATCCCGGGATCGGATCTAGAGGGCGTTGAAAGCGCGCTATCATTCTTGGAGGAGGTGAAGCTCGGGGCGAGGAGCGGGATGGAGGGCGTCGTATGGGTTATCGGCGGGGGGAACGTAGCGGTAGACGCCGCTAGAACGGCTCTTAGACTAGGAGCTAGCTTCGTAGGCATAATGTATAGGAGGAGCAGGGTCGAGATGCCCGCCTCAGCCGACGAGATCGAGCAGGCTCTGGAGGAGGGCGTAAGGATGGAGTATCTCGCCCAGCCGATCGAGCTCATAGGAGAATCGGGGAGGCTTAGGAGGATGAGGTGCGTGAGGATGAGGCTCGGGGAGCCGGGGCCGGACGGTAGGAGGATCCCGATTCCAATCGAGGGATCGGAGTTCGAGGTTGAGGCGGACTACGCGATCTTCGCGATCGGGGAGCTTCCGGAGACGGGCTGGATCAAGCCTGCGGACGGGATCGAGCTCGCGGATAACGGCGGGATCAAGGTCGATTCTAGGATGGCCACGAGCAGGAGGGGGTTCTTCGCGGGGGGAGACGTGGTTCGGGGGCCATCCGACTACGCCAGAGCTACGGCGGACGGGATAAGAGCTGCTGCTCAGATCGATAGGTATCTAAGGTCTTCCCGGCCCTAAAGCTAAACATACTCCAGCACGACCATTACGTGATCCCGCTCATATGGCTCAAGCGATAAAACCTCTACGGGTTTAAGCCCATTCTTTTCTAAAATCTCCACCTCCCTCCGGTAAACTACTTCGGGCTCCTGAACGCTATCTATGCTCCTAGCCTTTACGGCTAGGAATCCGTGGCCCCCGCTCTTTAGCATGAGCCTAGCGTTATCCGAGAATAGCTTGGCCTGCTCGGGCTGAGCTACATCGCAGTAGATGACGTCGACCTCCCCGACTATCGAGGAGTAGGTTCCGGGCTTCCGGGCGTCGGCGAAGATCGGGATTATGTTCGGCCTCTTGTCGGAGACGTTCTGCTTGAACTGGATCATGACCCTGGCGGCGAACTCGACTCCGTAAAGTACCCCCTTCTCCCCGATTATGTCCGAGACGTGGCTGGAGGTCGTTCCGGTGGCGGTTCCGAGGTAGAGAACCCTGCAGCCGGGCTTGATATACATGTTCTTCAGATTCTTCATTATTGCCGCCGCGAGCTTGCTCCTGTATGGTATCCAGCTTCGATACTCCTCGGATCCCATGCGGTAAAGCTTCTCCCCGTAAACCTGCACGCCCGGGGCTAGGCTCCTAGTGGCTAGGATCTTCTCGCCCTCATCCCTTATCCAGTAGACGTTCTCGAACCTCTCGTGGGGGACGACTTCTACCATCCCTCTCCCAGCTAAAAGCCCCCATCCGAGCGATTATAACCTTTCCCTATTGAACCGTAACGCTTTTGGCGAGATTCCTCGGCTTATCCGGATCGTACCCCTTCTCAACCGCAAGATGGTATGCTAGCAGCTGGAAGGGAATCACGTAGACCACCGGGCTTAGGACCTCGCTCACCCTAGGCAGTTCGAGCCACCAGTCCGAGTTCTCCCTAAGCTCCTCATCCCCCTCGGTTCCCACGCAGTATATCCTGGCGCCCCTAGCCTTCATCTCCATGACATTTCCGATTACCTGCTTCCTCGTCGGGTCCTCCGGGGCTATGAAGAAGACCGGGTAGCCGGGCTCGATAACGCTTATCGGCCCATGCTTGCTCTCCCCAGCCGGGTAGGCTATGCAAGGGATGTAGCTTAGCTCCATCACCTTGAGCCTAGCCTCTAGGGCGGTGGCGTAGCTTATCCCTCTGCCGAGGAAGAAGATGCTTCCAACGTTCTTAAGCTCCTTAGCCAGCTTCTTAATCGGCTCATCCGAGATCTTTATGGCCTCCTCGACGAGCTCGGGAAGCTTCTCGAGCTCATCCTTAAGCTCGTCGATCTCGTATTGGGCTAGCTTACCCCTCTTCCTCGCGAGCCTCAGCGCTAGCTGAGCCAGAACCGTGAGCTGAGCCGTGAAAGTCTTCGTGGCCGCGACCCCTATCTCCGGCCCCGAGTTCTGCAGAATGTAGGCTCTCGAAACCCTCGTTAGGGTGGATCCAACGACGTTCGTTAATCCTAGGATCGTGGCGGCGCTAAGCCTCGCGTGCTCGATCGCCGCTAGAACGTCGGCGGTCTCGCCGGACTGGCTAACCGCTAAGATCACCGTATCTATTCCAACGGATTTCCCGTAGTTCTCGGTGAACTCGGAGGCTATTACGGGCGTGGTGGCGAGCCTCGCTAGCTTCGAGAGCATGTAGGACGCGGCGACGCACGCGTTGTAGGAGGTCCCGGCCGCTAGGAGGAACACGTCCCTACCCCGATCGAGGAACTCCGTTATCAGGTCGAGATACTTCTCCTGAACCTTGAGAGCTTCTCGAATGGAGTGGGGCTGCTCGTAGATCTCCTTGAGCATGAAGTGCGGGTAGCCCGATTTCATGGCCATCTCGGGCGTCCAGTCGAGCTCGACGATCCGCTTCCTAACCTCCATCCCGGTCTCGAGCTTGAAGACCCTGGCCTCGGTCGGGGTTATGTATCCGACCTCACCGTTATCCAAGAAGATAATCCTCCTCGTACGCTCGATGAAGGCCGCGACGTCGCTTGCGGCGAAGTTCATCCCGTCGCCTATCCCGATCGCGAGCGGGGACTCGTTCCTAGCCAAGACGATCTTATCCGGCTCGTCGGCGGAGATCACGGCCAGGGCGTAGCTCCCCCTAAGCTTCCTAGCGGCCGCCATGACGGCCCTCAGCAGATCCTTCCCGCTCTTCATGGCCTCCTCGACTAGATGAACTATGACCTCGGTATCCGTTCTCGACTTGAAGACGTGCCGCCTATCCAGAAGCTCCTCCTTAAGCTCCAGGAAGTTCTCTATAACCCCGTTGTGGACGAGGGCTATCCTACCCGCGCAGTCTAGATGCGGATGAGCGTTAACCATGCTGGGCGCCCCGTGGGTGGCCCAGCGGGTGTGGCCGATGCCGATGTGCCCGCTCACCGGGGACTCTGCCAGGCGCCTTTCCAGGTTGGCCAGCTTCCCTACGTCGCGGCGCCGCTCGATGCGCCCGTTTTGGATGACGGCCAGCCCCGCCGAGTCGTAGCCCCGATACTCCAGGCGCTTCAGGCCCTCCATGATGATGGACGTCGCCTCGCGAGGGCCGACGTAGCCCACGATGCCGCACATCAGAGCACCTCCAGATAGCGTCTCAGCTCCCAGTCGGTCACCTGGACGCGATATTCCTCCCACTCGGCCCTCTTGGCCCGGACGAAGGCGCGGTAGATGTGTTCGCCCAGCGCCTTCTTTAGCACTTCGTCCCTCTCCAGCTCATCCAGGGCCTCCTCCAGCGTGCCCGGCAGGGTGGTGATGTTCAGCTTCCGCCGCGTGAGGTCGTCGAACTCGTAGGCGTTCTGCTCCACAGGCGAGGGCGGAGTCAGGGCCCTCTCGATGCCATCCAGCCCGGCCCAGAGCATAGCGGCGAAGGCCAGGTAGGGGTTGCAACTGGGATCGGGGCAGCGGAGCTCCAGCCGGGCGGTGTCCTTCCTCCCCGGCGAGCAGCGGGGGATGCGGATGAGCGCCGAGCGGTTGATTTGCCCCCAGCAGATGTAGACCGGCGCCTCATAGCCAGGCGTGAGGCGCTTGTAGGAGTTGACCGTGGGGGCGACGATGGCGGCCAGTGCCCTGGCGTGCTCCATCTGTCCGGCCATGAAGTTGTAGGCCAGCTTAGACAGCCCGTATCTGTCCTCAGGATCGAAGAAAGCGTTATCCCCCTCGAGGGTGAAGAGGCTCTGGTGGGTGTGCATCCCGGAGCCCTCCACCCCGAAGATGGGCTTGGGCATGAAGGTGGCATAGAGGTTATGCTTCCTGGCTACGGCTTTGACGGTGTATTTGAAGGTCATGCAGTTATCGGCGCTCGTCAGGGCATTGTCGTAGCGGAAGTCTATTTCGTGCTGTCCCGGGGCGCACTCGTGGTGGCCCATCTCGACCTCTATCCCCATCTGGCCCAGGGCCAGGGCTATCTCCTCCCTCACCTCCGAGGCCAGGTCGCGGGGGGAGAAGTCGAAGTAGCCTCCCACATCGTGGGGGACGGGCCTCACCTGGGGTAAACTATCCATCTTGAAGAGAAAGAACTCTATCTCGGGGCCTGTGTTGTAAATGTAACCCTTCCTCCTCGCCGCCTCCATGGCTCGCTTGAGGACGAAGCGGGGGTCGCCCTCAAAGGGCTGCCCGTCGAGACGGTGGACGTCGCAGATGATGCGCGCCGTGCGCCTCTCCTCTGGCTCCCAGGGGAGGAGGCAGTAGGTGGCGGGGTCGGGTTTGAGGAACATGTCGCTCTCACAGATGCGGGCGAACCCCTCGATGGAGGAGCCGTCGAACCAGATGCCGTACTTCAGAGCCTCCTCCAGCCTCCACACGGGGATGGTGACGTTCTTGATGGTCCCCACCACATCGGTGAACTGAAGGCTGACGAACTTCACGCCGTCGGCCTTGGCTTTTTCCAACACTTCTTTCTCCTCATTGGTGAGCATTTCGCCCTCCTGTTGACGGATTTCAAAGGCATGACCACGGGTTTGGCCGATAGGCCGGAAAGGAGAAGGTTGGGGGGCCGATCCCGGAAGTTCGGGGGG
>JAPDJZ010000167.1 GCA_029258815.1 archaeon | reverse complement strand
CCAAGCCGTAGCCGGCTCCGTCGATCATGACCCCCACCGCGGGCTCCTCCGGGTCGTGGCCCACCTCGGCCATAACGGAGGCTAGATGAGCATGGTGATGCTGAACGAGCTTAAGCTCCAACCCCCTCCTCGAAGCAAGCCTCTCGGCGGCAATCCTAGACCTATACGCTGGATGCAGATCGGCGGCGATCACTGGCTCGTATTCGTCGAGCGAGTAGCATCTCGCGAGAAATCCGAGATTTTCCTCGTGCTCCCTGAGAACCCTAGGGTTGTCGAGATCCCCCGAATAGGGGGCTAGGATTATCTTATCCTCGAAGCCTATCGCGCAATTGGTCTCGAGATCCCCGCCGTAGGCCATCACGCCCCTCTCCAACCCATATCTTAGTTTAAGGATTCTCGGAGCAAGCCCTCTGCCGTATCTTAGGATGACGGGGCCCCGGTGGGTCGGCCTAATAACCGAGTCGTCAACCCTGTGAACTATCCTCCTATTGTGAGTTAGGATGTAGTCCGAGATCTTCGTGAGATCCCTTAGCCGGGCATCGTCGCTTACCATGGGGTCGCCGTGCGGGTTCCCGCTGGTCATCACGAGGAACTTGTCCCTCGTCGCGTTCAGGAGGAGGTAATGGAGCGGGGTGTAAGCGAGCATGACGCCTAAGGTCCTTAGGGAGGGGGCTACGTAATCCGAGACGGGGCACCGGGATCTCCTCGGCAGAACCATTATAGGCTTGATATAGCTCGTGAAAAGCTCTTTAAGCTCCTCGGGTATCTCGACGAGTCTCTCGGCGACCTCGAGGTCGAGCACCATCACCGCGAAGGGTCTTCGAGCCCTCCTCTTCCTCTTCCTAAGCTCTAAAACGACTTCATCATCGCTTGCGAGGCAGGCGACGTGATATCCCCCGATCCCCTTAACGGCGACGATCCCCCCCTCGTTGATGAGCTTGGCGGCCTCGAGGATCGGATTATCGACGTCGATCCGCCTAAGCCTTCGATCGAGCAGGGAGACTCTCGGCCCGCATCTCGGGCAGCTAATCCCCTGAGCATGATATCTCCTCTCGTTCCAAAGGTCCTCGTATTCCCTCCGGAAATCCTCGCAGAGGGGGAATTCCTGCATCGACGTGTTCTCCCTATCGTAGGGCGGATTGTATATCATCGAGTATCTCGGCCCGCACCAAGCGCAGCTATTAAACGGATAACCATGCCATCTACTCTCGGGATCGAGTACTTCCCGCAGGCAGTCATCGCATACCGCCAGGTCTTGGGGGATCTCCGAAGCGTATCTCTTCTCCCTACCGCTCTTAAGGATGATGAAATCCCTTAGGTTTAGCGGCTTGGTTTCGCGGATTTCGACGCGCTCGAGCTTAGCCGGCGGCGGCCTTCTCTCCCTCAACAGCCTTAGAAACTCGTTGATCGAGTCCTCGTCGTTCGATTCGACGTGTATCTCGACTTCTCCGCCGCCGAGGTTCTTCACGTAACCGCATACATTTGCGATCTTTGCTATTCTTCTGGCGAATGGTCTAAAGCCCACGCCCTGAACCATTCCGACGACGTAGATCCTGTAGGCCTTCATCTACCTCGGCTATACTCGATCACGAACCACTACAAGATATAGATTGATGAAAGGCTCGATGCTTACTCCTCGATTATCCTCAGCCGTATCATGTGAACCGAGCACGATATGCAGGGATCGTAGTTTCTTATCGTAGTCTCCACGAGCTTCTGAGCCTCCTCCCTAGGCTTCCTCAGGATTAGATCGCCGACCTTCAGGATGTCCTCCTCCATGGCCGCGTAGTTCTGGGCGGTAGGCGGAACGATATTCGCGTATAAGATCCTGCCATCGCCATCTATCCTGTATCGATGGTAGAGCATACCCCTCGGAGCCTCGACTATCGCCGCGGCCTCGCCAGCCCTAACCTCGGCCTCCTCGTAGGCTTTATCCGGCTCGCGATACTCCCCGATGAGCCTGCCTATCTCGAGGATCGCGTGATAGGTCTCGGCGGCTCTGGCGATAATGCTTTGGTAAGTGTTCTTTAATGGTGGTTTAAACCCGGACTCCTCCAAGACGCTTTTAACTTCGGGAGCTAAGAGCCCATAGTTCAGGTTGAACCTCGCTAACGGCCCCGTTATGTACGGCTTCCCGCTTCTCAGCCTATAGTGCAGCGCGTTCGAATACCTCTTCTGCTCGACGATTACGTGCTTCTCGAAATCGTCTTCCGGGAATTCCTCTCCCAAGTTATTGGAGACCACTCCCTCTAGGATCGGATACTCCCTCTCCCCTTTTAAGGACATGAAGGCCATGTCGTAGCTTACCTCGGGTATGGGGAGGCTTAGGACAAATTCTAGAAGCCTTCTGCCCATCTTCTCGATCTCGTCAAAGTTCTTGAGCAGGGGGTCGAGTTCTCTCCTCTTGATTATCCGATGTAGGCCGCCGACCCTGAACCCGACGGGATGAACCGGTCTTCCGCCGACGATCTCGATCGCCCGATTACCCCAATCCCTCACCGCTATCGCGTCTCTAAGGAATTGCGGATGCTCCTCGGCGATCTCGAAGATGGAATGCTTCCCCAGGAAGTCTGGGGCGTGGAGGAATGCGAAGTGGAGGACGTGGCTCTCGATCCACTCTCCGTAGAACGCTATC
Organism: archaeon; assembly: GCA_029258815.1. Classification (GTDB taxonomy): domain Archaea; phylum Thermoproteota; class Nitrososphaeria_A; order Caldarchaeales; family Wolframiiraptoraceae; genus Wolframiiraptor. Next base: position 11,161 of record JAPDJZ010000167.1, on the reverse strand, counting down.
TTCCTAAGCTTATTCGACTCCTCCGAAGCCTCGATTCCTAGGATCTTCTCCATCGCCCTGCTCGCAGCCATCACGTAGGCCAGCGGGCATATCCCGCAGATCCTCGCCGTTAAATCCGGGGCCTCGAGATAAATCCTGCCTTTCAAGAAAGCTTCGAAGAACCTCGGAGGCTCGAAGATATTCACCTCGACGTAGTCTATCCTGCCGTCCCTAACCTTAACCCATACGCCGCCCTCGCCCTCGACCCTCGCCAGCTGATCGACCTTTATCTCAAAACTCTTCTCACCGCTCATACTTCTCGAGAAACCTCCTAACGGGTTCAGACCAGCTCGTGATGCTCCGGATCCTTAAAGCCGCCTCCTCCCGAGATAGACCTAAGTCCTCGAACCTTCTAGCAAGCGCACCGGGCTGAGGGTCTACCATGGGGCCGAAGCACCCATAGCATCCCCGCCCGTAGCTCGGGCAGAGGGCGCCGCATCCCTCCCTAGTTATGGGTCCTAGGCACGGCTGGCCTTTAGCGACAACGACGCAGACGTTTCCCTTCCGCTTGCATTCTTGGCAGAGGCCCTCCCCTCGCTGGTAAACCCTCCGCCCTATTAGAACCTGCTTCAGGACGCTTAGAAGCTGGAGCTTATTCGCGGGGCATCCTCCGATCGCGTAATCGACGTCGATGAAATCCGATACGGGTCTAGATTTCTCAAGAGCCTCGATCAACTCAGGCTTCTCGTAAACCGCCTTCTTCACCTCCTCGAAGTCCATCCAGTTTCTAAGGGCTTGGATTCCGCCGTAGGTCGCGCATGAGCCCACCGAAACGACTATCCTCGAATTCTCCCTAATCTTCTTAACGAGCTCCTCTTCATGCGGCGTGGAAACCGACCCCTCAACTAGGGCAACGTCGTAGGGGCCGGGCTTGGCATCGCTACTCGCTTCTAGGAAATATGCTATCTCGATCCTATCGAGTAGCGCCAGCAATTGATCGCCGAGATCTATGATCTGCTGCTGGCAGCCGCTACAAGATGTCAGCTTGAAGACCGCGAGCCTAACCTTATTCTTCTCCCCGCTCATATCTGATCCACCCAGAAATACTTCTTAATCATCCAGTATGGGAAGACGGGGCCGTGCCTGCAGACGAAGTATGGGCCGACTTGGCAGTGGCCGCATAAGCCGACCCCGCACTTCATCCTCCTCTCAAGAGAGAGGTATATCTGGTTCTCGCGGAATCCCTCCCTCTCCAAAGCCTTTATCGTGAACCTCATCATTATTTCGGGCCCGCAGACTAGGGCTATCGCGTTTTCAGGCTTTACGGTCGCCTTGGGGATAAGCTCGGTTACGACGCCGACGTTTCCGGTCCAGGTCTCGTCTCCACGATCGACCGTTAATAGGAGCTCGCTATCCGGTATTGAGCGATATTCATCGAATTCGTATTTGTAGAGTAGGAGGCTTGGGGTCCTGGCGCCGTAGAGTATGGAGAGCCTGCCGTATCGGCTCCTATTCTTCTCAACCTCCTTTATCACGGGTCTAAGGGGGGCGAGACCTATCCCCCCTCCGATTACGAGTACGTCCCTCCCCTCCAGCTTCTCAAGAGGCCAGCCCCTGCCATACGGCCCCCTTATCCCCACTAAGCCTCCCTTCTCGAGCTTGAAAAGATATTCGGTTAGGGTTCCTATCGATCTAACCGTCTGCATGATCACTCCGTCAGGCCCCGTTCCGCTAACCGAGACCGGCGCCTCGCCCACGCCCGGAATATAGATCTCGGTAAACTGGCCCGGTCTTGGGTTCTCGAGCCTAGCTCTCGGCTTGAAATAGAACGTCTTCGTGTCAGGCGTCTCGTCAACGACTTCGATGACCTCCGCTGGAACCGGAGTCAGCTTACTCCCGACCACCTCCTTCATCCTTCCCCCACCTCCCTAACAACCTTGGAGATAACTTCCCGGAGATCTATCCCGGCTGGGCACCAGGTAATACACCTCCCGCATCCAACGCATCCGAAGGATCCGAACTGCCTAAGCCAGTAGACGAACTTGTGAAGAACCCAGTGCCTATACCTGGCCCAGAGGTCCTTCCTGAAGTGTCCTCCGGCTACTTGGGCGTAGCTGTAGCTATGGCATCCGTCCCAGACCCTTATCCTCCTCGCGGATCCATCGAGCTCTGGCTCGTCGATCACGTCGAAGCAGAAGCAGGTTGGGCAAACCATGTTGCAGTTCGCGCATCCCAGGCACCTCTCGGCGATCTCCCGATAAGTCTCCGATTCAAGGTTGAGCTCAAGCATATCCGGGAGGTTCTCGAGCCTAAATCCGGCTCTAGCTTTTTCCGAAGCCTTTAGGAGAGCTTTCCTGAGGGTCTCGATCTGATCGGGGGTCGCGGGCTCTAGGGTGAGCTCTCCGAGGAGATCGACCCCGAGGTCGCTTCCGGGCTGGAACAGGATCGTCGAGTCATCAAGCCTAGTATACGCTATGTCAAATCCTATCGAAGCGGCCGGCCCCGTCCCCATGGTCGCGCAGAAGCAGTTCTCGCTCGGCTCCACGCAGTTCTCGACCACTATGAGTAATTTCTCCCGCATCTTCAGAAAATACTCGTCTCCCAGCTCTCCCTGAACCCTGTCCATGATTCCTATCGCCGCTAGGTCGCATGGCTTTATCCCGAAGAGCGCGGTCGCCTCGAACTCGTACTCCGGGCGCTCCAGCTCCCAATCCCTCGTCAGCCTAAAGAGCGTTAGCTCGGGGGGATAGAGTATCCGCTTAGGAGAGTCCAGCGGGCTTCTAAATCTCCCGCCGTTCGCGCGAACCCTATAGTAGCCGGGTTTCTGGATGTCCCCGATCCCGTAGGGTATCTCGTCGAAGCCCTCGAGCTCCCCCAGCCTTATAACGCCGTCCTCGAGCCTCGGCCCGATAATCTTATAACCCCTAGCCTTGATCTCCTCGAAGAGCTTTCTAAGCTCCGAAAGCTCCCCCGAGTATAGTGAGCCTGAGAACAAGCTCTCCGGGTTGAGGGCTTGACGCCGTATTTAAGTTTACTCGGCGGCAGGCTCCCAGAACTTGAGCATGCGGCCCTCCGCCTCCGCCCCGGCTTTAGCAGATTCTGGGAACCGGATCGCCCACCGGCATGGGTAGGTATCTTAAGCCCCCTATCTCGGTCTCAACGACCACCTCTTCATGGTCTTTCGTGAACTCGCCGATTATCTCAGCATTCCTTCCCAGGGGATGGCCTCGGATAGCCTCGAGCACGCTTTCGGCGTGGCTGGGCGAAACCGCTAAAACGACCTTGCCCTCGTTCGCGAGCTCGAGAAAGTCTATTCCAAGTATATCGCACGCCGCTCTAACCTCCTCTCTAACCGGTATCTCGGCTTCCCGGACGATTATCCCGAGCCCGGTCGCCTCGCTCCACTCGTTTAAGAGCGCTGCAAGCCCCCCTCTAGTGGGGTCTTTGGCCGCGGCCACCCCTCCCGCTTCTAAGGCTTTCGAGATCAGGCCGTTAAGCGGGGCGGCGTCGGACTCCAAGCCCGGGATCTCGAGCCCGAGCTCCCTCCTAGCGGCCATTATAGCGATCGCGTGATCTCCGAGTGTCCCGGAGACTATCAGTCTATCCCCCGGCTTAACGTTCCTCGGATCGAGCCACCTCGATCTCAGCGGCCTCCCGTCGGAGGACACCCTCCGAAGGTTTTCGTCTAGGAGCGCGCTTCTGACGCCTATCCCGGCCGTGTTCACGATTATCTCCTCGACCCCGCCCCTCTCAACGACCTTCGTATCCCCCGTTACCACGTCGACGCCGGACTCCTCGGCGGTCTTCTGAACGCTATCCAGAATCCTATCGAGCTTCTCGAACTCGAGCCTCTCCTCGATTACTAGGGAGCAGGAGATCGCGATCGGCTCTGCCCCGACGACCGATAGATCGTTAACGGTCCCGGAGACGCTAAGCCTCCCAATATCCCCTCCCGGGAAGAAGATGGGCTTAACCGTGTAAGAGTCCGTCGTGAAGGCTATTCCATCGACGACGGCCGAGTCCGCCAAAAGGCTTAGCGGGATCTCTAGATTCTTCCTAGGCTTAAACCTAGGAACGATGCGTTCTCTCAATAGCTTGTGCATGTAAAGGCCGCCTCCGCCGTGAAGAATGCTCACGCGCTCCCTCTCATCCGCCACTCAGCTCACCTCCCGGAACCGGTCCCGCAGGCGCCGCTTCCACACCTGAAGCCTCCGACAATTCTATGCTGAGCCCAGATCCTGCAGGTTCCCTCGACGCCCACCATGGCGGGGCCCACGGGCTTCTCGGGCGTGCACCGCCTCATGTAGAGAGGGCATTCAGGCGGATCTATAAGCCCCCTAATCACGTCGCTACATCTGGCTTCCGGGGGGAAGTGGTCTCCGCCCGCCGAGTCCAGACCGTAAATCTTCCTCGCGTCGATTTTCGAGAATTCGTCCTTGAAATCCATCCAGCTATCCGGGATCGTGGAAACCCCCCTCCAGTAGCCCTCCTCGAATACGAAGACTTCCTTAAGCCTCTTCTGGGCCTCGACGTTTCCATCCCACGTAACCGATCTCCTATACTCGTTCTCCATTCTCGGAGCTCCATCCTTAAACTGCTTCAGGATCATGTAGATCGCGAGCAGGACGTCGAGGGGCTCGAATCCCGCGAAGACCATGGGCTTCCTCGACTTCTCGAAGTAGCCTTTGTAAGCCTTCATCCCGCTTATCGTCGAGGCGTGACCCGGATTAATGAAGGCGTCGACTCCGAGTTCATCGGATTCGGCGATAAGCCCGACGGCCGGCGGAACATATCGATGAGCCGAGATAACCTTAAGGTTTTCCGGAATCCCTTTCAAAACCCCGTAAGCGACTATCGGGGCAGTTGTTTCAAATCCCGCTCCAAAGAAGACATGTTCCCGGCTCGGGTTCGCTCTAGCAACCCTTACGGCGTCGATGAAGCTGTAGACCACCTTAACGCATCCTCCATCGGCCTTACAATCCTCCAGCGAGATCATCCTCGAGCCCTTAGCCCTCGCCATATCGCCGTAGGTAAGAACCCAAACCCCATCCATAGCGAGCCTGATGGCGGAATCTATGTCGGATGCGGGGGTTATGCAGACCGGGCATCCGGGGCCAGCCCTGACATCGACGTTCTCCGGCAGAAGCGACCTTATACCCCAGTGGGTTATGGTCCATTCATGGGTTCCGCACACGTGCATGATCCTGACATCTGGCAGGTCTCCAGCAACCTCCCAAATCTTCTCGACGATCCTCCTCGCGAGCCTCGGATCCCGATACCTAGACAATACGCGCCTAATCGAATCGGCTCGAGACAAGCCCGGCTCCCAGCTCGAACCGCCCAGCTCGCAATAAAAGCCTTAACCGGGCGCGAAGCTATTATACTAGGTTTACCGCCGTAATCCGCTTGAGGGCAGGGTGAGCTGGAGGGAGGAGCTGGAGAAGCTTTTGGCGAGAACCCCTGAAGGTGGCGAGATAGTATTCATCGGGATCGGGAACCCGCTTAGAGGAGATGACGGGATAGGCGTATGGATAGCCGAGAGGCTGAAATCCGCGATCAGGCGCGATGACGTCGAGGTATTCCCGATAGGCGATAGGGTGGACCTCCTCCCCAGAATTCTCCGGGAGAGGGAGCCTAGGCTGATAATATTCTTCGACGCGGCGGACTTCGGCGGCGAAGCCGGGGAGGTGAAGCTCATGCCGGCCTCCGAGGCCTCGGGGAGAACCGTTTCAACTCACGACATCCCCATCGAGCTAATGTTAAAGATCTCCGGGGTAGGAGCCCCGGCTTACGTGATAAGCGTTCAAGCAGCCTCGATAGCCTTCGGCGAGAAGCTGAGCCAGCGGGTTCTGAAAGCCGGGGAGAAGATATTAGAGTTTCTAGCCGAAAAGCTCTCGGCGAATCGATCCTGAAGCGCTTTCCAACGGCTCCACGCTGGAAGACTATGTTTAAATTAATGTTCCCCTTTCATACAGTTGACCTTTATGGAACTGGTCATGGGGCTCGCCATAGCCCTCGCTATAACGCTCATAATATATTGCGCGGGCATCAGGCTTTCGCCCAAGCCTCCCAAGACCGAGAATAAGCTAATGCCCTACGCGTGCGGGGAGAATTTCCCGCCGGCTAGAAGCCCGGTGAGACTCATCCTCGTAAACTTCGCCGCCCTCTTCATGGTCCTAGACGTGATCACCCTCTTCCTAGCCTTCACGATCGGCATACCACCCGCTCACAAGCCCGAAGTCCTCTCACTCATAATCCTATACACCATAATCCTAGCGGTATCGATCCACATGCTGGGGGGAAGGAGGTAGCCTCATGGGATTGGTCGAGAAGATCGTTAGGAAGTGCAGAGCGCGAAGCCCGTGGATACTCCTCTTCGACACGGGGGCATGCAACGCGTGCGATATAGAGGTTGCGGCATGCCTCACCCCGCGCTACGACGTCGAGAGGTTCGGGGTTCTCCTAAAGGGGAGCCCGAGGCACGCGGATATACTCGTCGTAACCGGGCCGGTTACCCGGCAAGCTAGGGATAGGATAATCAGGATATACGAGCAGATGCCTGAGCCGAAATACGTGGTCGCCGCCGGAACCTGCGCTACGAGCGGCGGAGCCTACTGGGGATGCTATAACACGTATCCCGGCTTGGACTCCGTAATCCCGGTCCACGCGTACGTATCCGGATGCCCCGTCAAGCCTGAGGCGGTTCTGAAAGCCATAAGCATACTGGTCGAGAAGATCGAGAAGGGGGAGGTGTAGTCTCGGGATGGAAGAGGAGGAGGTTGTGCGAAGGATTCGAGAAAGATTTGGCGAGAAGCTGTTGGAGGCCGAGGTTATCGGAAGGCGGCGCGTATCCGTGAGGGTTCCCCCCGAGATGTATAAGACCGTCGTCGAATACGTCGCGAAGGATCTAGGATTAGAGTTCTTGGGCTGCGTAAGCGGGATAGATCGCGGCGACAGACTCGAGGTCGTAGCCCATATAGGATACTCGCTATGCGTTCTCGTTAAGACGTCGATACCGAGGGATAACCCCGAGATAGACTCGATAACCGACATACTCCCGGCGGCGAGCCTATACGAGAGGGAGGCTCACGACCTCCTCGGGATAAAGTTCAGAGGCCACCCGAACCTTAAGCGGATATTCCTCCCAGAAGACTGGCCTGAGGGAGTCTACCCGCTTAGGAAAGACTACTCCCCCGAGCATCCGAAGCCCCTGAGAAGAGGTGGAAGCGGATGAGCTTCGAGATCCCGATAGGTCCCCAGCACCCGATTCACGTCGAGCCCATCATGCTTAGGCTAAAGGTCGAGGGCGAGCTGATCGTGGACGTGGACGTCGATGTAAGCTATCTCCATCGCGGAATCGAGAAGGGGCTCGAAGTTCGGCCCTATATTCAGGGGCTATATCTCGCGGAGCGGATCTGCGGAATATGCAATTGCGCTCACTCCCTCTGCTACTGCCTAAACGTCGAGCAGCTTCTCGGAAAGGAGGCTCCACCAAGAGCAAGATACCTCAGGCTCATAGTCGAGGAGCTCAGCAGAATGCATAGCCACCTGCTCTGGCTCGGCCACTACTTCCACACCCTCGGATTCGAGACGCTCTTCATGTATTTCTGGAGAGATAGGGAGAGGGTCATGGACATGCTCGAGCTTATCACCGGAAACAGGGTTACGACGGCGTACAACACGATAGGGGGCGTTAGGCGCGATCTCCCCCAAGAGGCCGAGGCGAAGCTTAGAAGAGCGCTAGACTACCTCGAGGAGCGGATGAAGTACTACGAGAAGGTCGTGGACGGCGAGCCCACGATCCTAGCGAGAACCCAGGGCGTCGGAGTATTAAAGTCGAGCGAGGCGATAAGCCTCGGAACGGTCGGCCCGCATCTGAGAGCGTCCGGGATCAGGCATGACGTCAGGCTGGACGATCCCTACAGCGGCCACGACGAGGTTCCCTTCAACGTCGTAACCCACGATGGCTGCGACTGCTACGCGAGGGTGAAGGTTAGGCTAGGCGAGGTCGTCGAATCTATAAACATGATCAGGTACGCGCTCGATCACCTGCCCTCAGGGGAATACAGGCTTAAGATACCGCCCCTCTTCAAGGCCCCCGAGGGAGAGTCTCTGGCGAGGGTCGAGGCTCCGAGGGGGGAGCTAGTTCACTACTCGATCTCGAACGGCGGAACAAATCCATATAGGTATAAGGTCAGGACGCCGACCCTCGCGAACATCTTCTCCGTGGTTTACATGCTTAAGAGTAGAGGAGATCGCGAGGTCTACATCGCGGACGTTCCCCCGATCCTAGGGGGGATAGATCCCTGCATCTGCTGCACGGCTAGGGTCCTCGTAACCGACGAGGCTAGAAGAAAGCGCAGGATCCTAACCCTAACGGATCTCAGGAAGTATTCCCAAGGGGGGAGGCGCGTTAGAGGATGATCTGGGAGATACTCGAGGCTGCGATATTCCCGGGAGCCCTCTTCATCCTAGCGGTCTCCCTATTCTACGAGTGGATAGACAGGAAGTTCTACGCGAGGCTGCAGAACAGGGTCGGCCCCCATCTAGCGGGCCCCTTCGGAATCCTCCAGCCGATCGCCGACTTGATCAAGCTCCTCTCAAAGGAGAACATCGTTCCGGCCGCCGCCGATAGGTTCTTCTTCACCTTCACCCCCATCATGGCCCCGACCCTAATCCTCCTCGCCTGCATGTTCCTCCCGATAGCGGGTCTAAGTGGGCTGATATCCTTCGAAGGCGATCTAATAGTCTTGATAGCCCTCCTCTCGATCTACACCATAATAGTCTACTTGGCGGGAGAGGGCTCCAATAACAGGCTCGCGTCGATAGGCGCTACGAGGGCGGCGCTCCAGCTGATAGGCTACGAAATCCCCCTAACCCTAGCGCTTCTAAGCGCGGCGATATCGGCCGGATCCCTAAGCGTAGCCGGGGTCCTCGAGGCCCAGATCGAGCGCGGAATCTGGTTCATCGCGGGGCCTCAGGTAATAGGTTTCGCGATATTCGTTGTCGCCGCTCAAGCCGAGATGGAGCGGGTGCCGTTCGACATCCCCGAAGCGGAGCAGGAGATAGTAGCCGGCTGGGAGGTCGAGTATACCGGAGCCCGGCTCGCGCTCTTCAGACTCTCGAAAGACCTCGAGCTATTCCTCCTCTCCGGGCTGGGCGCGACCGTGTTCCTAGGAGGCTCGGCGGGCCCCGTGATCTCGGGCCTCGAGCCGCTTCTGCACGCGGTCTACTTCATCCTGAAGTCTGCGGTGGTCCTCCTGATATTCTCGATCGTTAGAGCCGTCTTCGCTAGGCTTAGGATAGATCAGGTGATCTCATTCTCGTGGAGATGGCTCATGCCCCTCGCGATAATCCTGATCATACTCACGGAGGTGCTCGCCTAGATGAAGATTCCCGGATACTTCATAGCAGAGGCCTTGAGGAACCTATTCAGGAAGAGGGCGACCATCCTATACCCATACCGCGAGGTCGATAAGATCCACGTCCCCGAGGGCCTCAGGGGGAGGATAGAGTTCGATAGGGAGAAGTGCATCGGATGCCAGCTCTGCTCGAGGGTCTGCCCGGCGAAGGCGATAAAGGTCGTTCAAGACGAGAGGGGTAAGAGGCCGGTCTTCCTAATCTACAGATGCATCTACTGCGGCCAGTGCGCCGAGGTCTGCCCGACCAAGGCCATAACCCTAAGCAGGTTCTTCGAGAACGTCGCTCTCAGGAAGGAGGATCTGATCGTGAGGTGATGCGGGTCTGATCGAGCACGCGGTTCTCATAGCCCTCATGATCGGCCTCTTCATCCTATCGATCGAGCTTAGAAGCCTTCTCAAGGGGATCCTCTCGTTCGCCGGCGGGAACGCCGTTCTCTCGGCGATCCTATACCTGCTCGGAGCCCCATACCTAGCGGTCTTCCAGCTGCTGGTCTACGCCGGAGCCGTTACGATACTGTTCCTGGTTACCATTCACGCGGGGGAGGAGCGCGAGGGGTGAGGTAGATGCCGATCACGAGAACCCAGGCTCTATCGATGATCCTCGCCGTCCTCCTCGTAGCGATACTCCTAGCCTATTCCCCGAGGATCGTGGGGAGCGTGAAAGCCCCAGGCCTGAAGCTCACGAGCTTTGAGGAGCATCCGGAGTTTCTCTGGACTTATCGGTGGTTCGACCTCCTAGTCCAAGCGTTCATAATCCTGGCCGTATCAGCCGCGATCTCGGCTCAGCTTAGAAGGGAGGAGCCCGAGGGGAGGGAGGCGGAGAAGCGGTGAACATCTACGAGCTCTACTTCGGAGCCTCGATTATCCTAATAGTCCTCGGGTTATACGCCATCGCTTCGAAGAGGAACCTAGTCAGGATAGTTCTCGGCCTCGAGATAATCACCCTGGGAGTTAACCTCTCGATAATCACGATGGGGGTTAGGGTTCTCGGCGGGTCCTGTAAGGTCGACGCGCTGGCGCAGGGGATGGTCGCGATCTCGATGGCGATCGGAGCGGCGGTCGCAGCCCTAGCCCTCTCCATGGCGATAAACATCTACAGGCATTACGGAACCTTCGACATTAGAAAGCTTAGGAGGTTGAGGTGGTAGGAGATGAACCCGTTCACGCCGCTATTCCTCCTCCTTGGAGGGTCGCTGGCATCGCTTCTAGCCGATCAGCTCCTCGAGAGGGTGGGGGCTGCTAGGTGGAGGGGGTGCCTAGCGGCCTGCATACTAGCGGCAGCTCTAATGCTCTTCACGTGGGAAGCCTACCTCGGCGTAAGCGTTGCGGAGTTCAGGCTGATCGGCCCCGAGTCGCCGCTAACCGCCTCGCTTAAGCTCGACTACCTAAGCCTGTATATCTCGATGATCTTCTGCGGGCTGGGGCTTGCGGCTTGCATATACTCGATCAAGTATCTCGAGCTCGAATCGGAGACGGGGATTGATAGATACTATCTTCTGCTACTCACCCTGATAGCCGGGCTGGTCGGCGTAACCCTGGCCGACGACTTCTTCACGCTCTACGTTTTCTGGGAGCTCATGGCCATCTCCTCCTACTCCCTCGTATCCTTCAGGAAGTGGTCTTGGGAGGCTGTGGAAGCCGGCTTCAAATATCTAGTCATGAGCACCCTAGGATCTCTTTCAGCTCTCTTCGGGATAGCGCTGCTCTACGGCTTAACGGGATCTCTCAGGTTCGACATGATCCGAGCAAGCGTCTTCTCG